>JAOUIN010000010.1 GCA_029883965.1 Betaproteobacteria bacterium | reverse complement strand
GCGCAGAGTACCGTGGCCGAGCCGCGGCTGTGCGCGGCGATGATGGGCCAGCTGGTCAAGGGCCTGGGTGCGGATCACGTGGTGTGGGGCACCGACGCCGTCTGGACCGGTGCGCCGCAGTGGCAGATCGAAGCGCTGCGTCGCCTGGAGATACCGGAGGACATGCAGAAGAAATACGGCTTTGCGCCGCTGGGCGCAGCCGACGCTCCGGTCAAGCGCGCGATTTTCGGTGAAAACAATGCGCGGCTCTACGGCGTGACGCCGCAGCACCGTGCGTCGCTGGTCAATGACCGGTTTGCGCAGGCGAAAGTGGCGTATGACCGTGAAGGCGGGGATCGCACCAACCTGGCTTACGGTTACGCAATCAAGTCGACATAACGGCTGGCAGTCTGAATCGACGGCGCGGGCTCAGGCCCGCGCCGTTTTTTTATGCCGTCACTATGTTGTCATTCCGGCGTACGCCGGAATCCAGGGTGTGTTTGGCTGGTGTCTGATGCTTTAACTTCAAATTCCACGTCAACTTCGCCGGGGGTAGCCCGGCGGCTAGTGACTTTCTTTTGTGCGGCCAAAAGAAAGTCACCAAAGAAAAGGCCGCCCCGGTTCACCGGCCCTTCGGGCTTCCCTGCGCTACTCGCCAAGCCGGGCGGCTGCCACCCAAGGTGACTTCCTTCGGGGCGTCCCCCAAGGGGACTTCCTTCGGGGCGTCCCCCAAGGGGACTTCCTTCGGGGCGCGGAACTCGCCCTTGCCGCTGCGCGACAGGGACTCAGACAGTCCTCGCCGACTGCCCCCGGCTTGACTCCGCTGCTCGGCGGTTCACAGGGGAAAGATAAAACCACCGGTGACACTGAAGCGTTCTCTGCAATTATTGACTGGTGACTATCGGACTCTGCGGCGGATTTCCTGAATCACCGCGGCATTGTCGAGTTCGGCTTCGCCGTGTTTCATGTTGCCTTCGACGATGTCGGTGTAGGTTGTCGTCAGCGGCAGTTGCTGCTTGAGCCGTTGCGCCAGTTCCAGCATCAGGTTGAAATCCTTCAGCGTCTGCGCGATCTTGCCGTGCGGCGTGAAATCGCCGGCGATCATTTTGTCGCCCTTGATGTCCATAATCTGCGAATAGGCTGCCGAGTCCTTGGCGACTTTCAGGAACGCGCCGGGGTCCAGTCCCATGCGTTCGGCGAAGACCAGGCCTTCGGCCATGGCGGCGCGGTTGATGCCGAGGATCAGATTGATCGCGAGCTTGGCGCGGCCGCCGTTCCCGGCGGCGCCGAGATGGTGGCGACGCGGACACAACGCATCGAGTACATCGCGCACGGCGTCGGCGGCTGCCGGGTCGCCACCGACCAGGCCCAGCGCTACACCTTGCGCAGCCTGTTCGCTGGTGCCGGAGACCGGCATCTCGATGTAGCGCAGGCGGTTGGTTGGCAGGCGCCTGGCCAGCGCTTCGATGCGATCCGGATCACAGGTGCTGACGCAGATCGCGGTCAGCGCTGGCGCGTCTGCCGGCAGTGCGGCCAGCAGTTCCTCGATCGAGGCGTCGACCTGATCGGTGTTGAATACCGCGATGACCACGGTACGGCAGTTGCGCGCGATTTCAGCCACCGAGGTTGCGGCGCTGCCGCCCAATGCGGCGACTGCCGCGGATTTTGCCGGATCAACGTCGTAGCCGGAGATGCGGTAGCCGGCGTCGGCGAGGCGCCGCGCGCAGGCCATGCCCATCAGGCCGTTGCCGATGACGCCGATCGGCGCGGATGGTTTTTCAATGTTTTGTGCCATACGCAGTTCCTTTGAAGTTCGCGCAATTATAGGAGGCCCGTTGGGCGTCGAGGCGCTATAATCCGGCCTTCGCGCCGGCATAGCTCAGTTGGTAGAGCAACCGCCTTGTAAGCGGTAGGTCGTCTGTTCGATTCAGACTGTCGGCACCATCAGCGCCGGCGCGGCAGCAGTGGTAGACCGGCAGATAAGTTAAATAATCCAATATAATCAATGGGTTATAAGAATCGCCCGGAAGCGGGCGACGGGTGTCTTGTTGTGGCGCGGCGGTGTTGAATTTTTTCGTGACAACGCCATCTAACACGCCACAAAAATCGCGCACCGCTTGTTCGGTGCGCGGATGTTAATGGAGAGAGATCGCTTGATTACTGTAGAGAACCTGGTCAAGGCCTTCGGCCCCAAACTCGCGGTGAACGACGTGTCGTTCAGCGTCGAGCGCGGTGAAGTGTTGGGATTCCTCGGACCCAACGGCGCCGGCAAGTCGACCACGATGCGCATGATCACCGGCTACTATCCGCCGACTTCGGGCAGGATCACCGTCGGCGGCCACGACATGGTGGAGGATCCGATTGCAGCGAAAAAGCTGATCGGCTATCTGCCGGAGAATGCGCCGGGCTATGCTGACATGACGGTCAACGGTTTTCTGAATTTCTGCGCCGAGCTGCGTGGTCTGCAGGGCGACGCGCGCAAACGCGCCGTGCACCATGCGGTCGAGCTGTGTTTTCTCGAGGGTGTGCTGTATCAGTCGATCGACACGCTGTCGAAGGGCTACAAGCACCGCACCTGCCTCGCACAATCGCTGATCCACGACCCGGATGTGCTGATCCTCGACGAACCCACTGACGGCCTGGATCCCAACCAGAAGCATGAAGTGCGCGGCCTGATCAAGCGGCTGGGCGAGAAGAAAGTGGTGATTTTCTCGACGCACATTCTGGAGGAAGTCGCAGCGGCATGTTCACGCGTCATCATCATCGACCGCGGCCGCATCGTTGCCAATGACACACCGGCGGCACTGGCCGCGCGTTCGCCCGAAGGCAGGCTGGAGGACGTGTTCCGTGAAATCACGCTGCCCGACACGGTGGATCATGTCAGGCCTGCGGCCGTTGCAGAGGTGAACGCATGAGCGCGACCGCCAACATCAAGACCATCATGAAACGCGAGCTCGGCGGTTATTTCACCTCGCCGATCGCCTACGTGTTCCTGGTCATCTTTCTGCTGCTGACGGGATTCTTCACGTTCACCATCGGCAATTTCTTCGAGCGCGGCGAAGCCTCGCTGGTCTCGTTCTTCACCTGGCACCCGTGGCTGTATCTGTTCCTGGTGCCTGCGGTAGGCATGCGCCTGTGGTCGGAAGAGCGGCGCATGGGCACGATGGAACTGCTGCTGACCATGCCGATCACCAACTGGCAGGCCATTGTCGGGAAATTCCTCGCGTCGTGGCTGTTCCTCGCACTGGCGCTGGCACTGACCTTCCCGGTGGTCATCACAGTCAACTACTTCGGTGATCCCGACAACGGCATCATTTTCTCCGGCTATGTCGGCAGCCTGATGCTTGCGGGTGCCTATCTCGCGGTGAGCTGCATGACCTCGGCGCTGACCCGCAACCAGGTCATCAGCTTCATCCTGTCGGTGCTGATCTGCCTGTTCCTGATACTTGCCGGCTACACCCCGGTGACGGACCTGCTGTCGCGGTTCGCGAGTCCGGTTGTGGTCGATATCGTCGCGGCATTCTCGGTAATGACGCATTTCGAAGGTTTCCAGCGCGGCGTGCTCGACACGCGCGACGTGGTGTTCTTTGCCTCGGTGATCGGCTTCATGCTGTTCACCACCGGCGTGATCATCCGCAACCAGCGCGCAGGATGAGGATTCGGAAATGAGCATGAAAAACAAGAATCTTGAAACTCTGATGTATTCGGCCGGCGGCATCATCGCGCTGGCACTGATCCTGATCGCGGGCAATTTCATCTTCAGCGCACTCAATGCGCGCGTGGACCTGACCGAAGGCCGCGTCTATACGCTGTCGGACGGCACGCGCTCGATCCTGTCCAAGCTCGAAGCGCCGGTGAAAATCCGTTTCTATTACACCCAGGGCAGCGCCGCAGTGCCGCCGGGACTGAAGACCTTCGCCGGCCGCGTCGAGGATCTGCTCAATGAATACAAGGCGGCGTCCAACGGCAAGGTCATCATCGAGAAATTCAATCCGCAACCGGATTCGGACGCCGAGGATTCAGCCGCGCTCGACAACGTCGAGGGCCAGATGACCAATACCGGAGAGAAGTTCTATCTCGGGCTTGCGGTATCGTTTCTCGACCAGAAGTCGTCGATCCCGGTGCTGACGCCGGACCGTGAGCGTCTGCTCGAATACGACATCACGCGTTCGATTTCGCAGGTGGGGCAGGCGAAGAAGCCGGTCATCGGCGTGATGAGCAATCTGCCGGTGCTGGGCCGCTCGCTGGACCCGGTAAAGAAGCAGCAACCGACCGAACCGTGGGTGCTGGCGTCGGAGCTGAAGCGGATTTTTGATGTGCGCAAGGTCGAAATGAACGCGACCAAGATCGATGACGACATCAAGGTGCTGCTGGTCATTCATCCGCGCGACATCCTTGAAACCACCGAATATGCAATCGACCAGTTCGTCATGCGCGGCGGCAAACTGATTGCTTTCGTCGACACCTACGCCTATTTCGACCAGCAGCCGGATCTGCAGAACCCGTTCGGCGGCAATGCTGCCGGCCAGTCGACGCTGCACAACCTGTTCAAGGCCTGGGGCGTGGAGCCGAGTCATGGCAAGGTCGTCGCGGACCTGACCTTTGCCAGCGGCGAGGGCCCGCGTCTGCTGCCGACGCTGCTGTCGCTGAACACCGAAGCGCTGAACATGGATGATGTAGTGACCAGTCAGGTCGGCACGCTGCTGATCCCGTTCGGCGCGAGCTTCACCATCAAGCCGCCGGAGGGCCTCAAGCAGACCACGCTGGTGCACACCTCGAAGAACTCGATGCTGGCGGACCTGATCATCGCCACGCTGTCCGGCGAGCCTTCCACCCGCGGCTTCCAGCCTTCGGGCAAGGAAGAGCCGCTGGCGTTCCGGCTGAGCGGCAAGTTCAAGACCGCGTTTCCCAACGGCAAGCCCGCGGATCCGTTTGCGCGCGGCAAGCCGGTGGATCCGGTACAGTTCGAGGCCGACCGCAAAGCGCACCGCGCAGAAGCGGCGGCCGAGAACACCGTGGTCATCGCCGGCGATGTCGACATGCTTACCGACGGTGCGGCCGTCGAAATCCAGGAAATCTTCGGTCAGCGCGTGGCGGTGCCCCGCAACGGCAATCTGGCGTTTGCGCAGGGCCTCGTTGAACAGATGGCCGGCGACAGCGCATTGATCAATCTGCGCAGCCGTGCGGCCTTCAGCCGGCCGCTGACGGCGATCAAGCAGATCGAAGCGCGCGCGCAGGAAACCTACCTTGGCAAGATCAAGGAACTGGAAGACACGCTGAATCAGACTACGGAGAAACTGCAGGCCCTGCAGAAGGGCGGGAAATCCGCAACTGCCAGCGGCGGCGCCATCCTGACGCCGGATCAGCAGGCGGAGATGGATAACTTCCGCAACAAGTCGATCGAGACGCGGCGCGAGCTGAAGGAAGTACGCAAGAACCTGCGCGAGGAAACCGAATCGCTGCAGTTGTGGACCAAGGTGATCAACATTGCGCTGATACCGCTGCTGGTGATCGTGCTCGGTGTGTCGCTCGCGATCATCCGTCGCCGCAAAATCAACGCCAGGGCCAGCGCATCATGAACCGCAAGCAATTCCTGTGGCTGATGCTGGTGGTGCTGGTCATGGGCGGCGCCGGCCTCGCGCTGTTCTGGCAGGATCTGACGTCTTACCGCGACAGCGGCGCGAAAATCGGCGCACGCCTGCTGCCCGAATTCAAGATCGGCGATGTCACCAAAATGCGTCTGCAGGATGCGACGCACGAGGTCACGCTCGCAGTCAAGGACAAGACCTGGCGCGTCGAGCAGCGCGGCGGCTATCCCGCGGATTTTGCCGCGATCAGCGGCCTGATCCTGAAGCTGCTGGACGCCAAGGTGGTGCAGTCCGAAGCCGTGGGGGCGAGTCTGCATCCGCGTCTGGATCTGGCCATGCCCGGCAAGGGCGCCAAGGAGGGCGTTGGCACGTTGCTGGAGCTGACGGATGCGTCGGGAAAAACGCTGGCCAGCATGGTGCTCGGCAAGGTGTCGCTGAAAAAAGATCCGATGAATCCGCTGCCCAACGCGAAGGACGGCGTGCCGGCCGGCCGCCATGTGCTGGTGGCGGGCAAGGGCGACAATGTGTTCGTGGTGTCCGATCCGCTGGAGAAGGCGGTTGCCGAGCCGGGCGCATGGCTGGCGCGCGATTTGTTCAAGGTCGAGCGCATCAAGACCCTGCAGCTGACCGGCGGCGATGCCTGGAAAATCACGCGCGATGAAGAGTGGGGGCAGTGGAAGTTTGCTGCCGGCGGCGGACAGCTCGATCCGAGCGCTGCGGTGGCCGCGAACAACGCGCTGGCGAACCTGTCGTTCAGCGACGTGATCACTGATGACACCACTGGCACCGAAAAAGCGGTGACGCTGATTGCGGAAACCTTCGACAACCTGACCTACACGGTGAAGCTCGCGCCGCATACCGACGGCAACCATGTGCTGCGTTTCAAGGTTGAAGGCACACCGCCGAAGACACGCAAGCCCGAGCCCAAGGAAAAACCCGAAGAAGCCGACAAACGGGACAAGGAATACGCACAAACACGGCAGCTGCTGGAGGCACGGGTCATGCTCGAGCAGGCGCGTTCGCAATGGGCGTACGTCGTGCCGGGTAAAGTGGTGGCGCCGCTGCTGGTGAAGCGCGAGCAGTTGATCGCACGGCGCTAATCCCCGGATCGCAGGCAAGAAAAAGCGCAACCTTGCGGTTGCGCGAGGGGTTTCCACTTGGAGGTGGATCGCGGGAGGAGGCCCCGCGGGGTGGTATCGATGGCGACAATCCAGCCGGATGATTGCACGATAAGCCACTGGTACCACGACCCATACACGAAACAGCTGTGGGATATCCCGCCAATTCGGTGTGTTTCATTCCGCGGTATGAAAATAAGTATCGGATTTTATTGATATTTTTCTTATATCAATGGCGGCGCTATACTGCGCGCATGTCCCGCTTGATCCTCATGGTTCTGGTCCTGGCGCTGCCCGGCTGCGCCGTTACGCTGTATGGCAGCGAGACCAACAGTGGCGGTTCAACCGTGGTGTCGACCGGTAGCGCCATCCGCGGCGGGACGCAAGTCGGGAACGCCATCATCGGCGGTTCGTTCGGCACGCCGCCTCCGCCCGGTGCCACCGGCGGCCAGGTGAGTTTTTCCAATAGTGCATCCGGCGTCCTGCTGGGGGGGCTGCTGATCGTTGGTGTAGCAGATCTGATCGGCGAGTGGTTCCAGCCCGCAGCGCCGCGACCTGTACCGCGCACGGGCAGTGTTTCGCATACCTGCTCGTGTTACGGCTGGCAGCCGGAATCTGCGCCAGTCGCTCCATCGCCGTAGTAAGTCCCGGCGTCCTTTTTAACAACAACAAATCCAGGCATTCCTCATGAGTGATGTGAAAGATCCGCAGACCCCCGTGCCGTCACCTGTTTTTCCGCAGGACAAGAAATGGGATTTCAAGAAGCGTGCCGGGATCTACGAATCGGATGTGACGGCGCTGGTGCGCCGCATGCTCGAAGACGAATCGATCAAGGAAGACCAGCGTGCAGCGTGGGAGCGCTGGCGCAACGATCCGACCGGGTTGCGGCGATGAACCCGCGTCAGTTCCGCTGGCCGGCACTGGCTGCGGCGCTGCTGCTGGCGGCGACTGCGGCGACCGCACAGAACTATCCGTCACGACCGGTGCGTTTTGTCGTGCCTTATGCACCGGGCGGCAGCACCGACACGCTGGCGCGCGCCATCGGCACGACGTTGTCCGATCACCTCGGCCAGCAGGTCGTCGTCGACAACCGCGCCGGGGCCAACGGCGACATCGGCATGACCATCGTAGCCAAGGCGCCGCCCGACGGCTATAGCATCGTGCTCGGCTACATCGCCAATCTCGCGATCGGCCCCAGCCTCTACGCAAAAATGCCTTATGACCCGGTCAGGGATTTCGCGTCGATCACGCAGGTGGCCGGCGCTTCCAACATTTTCGTCACCCATCCGTCGCTGCCGGCGAAAAACTTCAAGGAATTCATCGCCTACACCAAGGCCAATCCGAAAAAGGTCAGCTTTGCGTCGGCGGGCGTGGCCAGCGTCGGTCATCTGACCGGTGAACTGCTCAATGACATGGCCGGCATCGACATGCTGCACATCCCGTACAAAGGCAGCGGCCAAGCGATCTCGGATCTGGTCGGTGGCCACATCAAGGTCATGATCAGCGGTATGGCCTCGACACTGCCGCATGTGCGTTCAGGCAAGCTGGTCGGCATCGTGACTACCGGGCTCAAGCGTACGCCCGCGACGCCGGAGATTCCGACCATCGCCGAAACCTATCCCGGCTTTGAATCGAGCTCATGGTTCGGCGTGCTCGCACCCGCGGGCACACCAAAGCCGGTCATCGCGCGGCTCAATGCCGACATCCACAAATCGCTGCAGGACCCGGCTGTCGTAAAACGCCTCGCCGGTGTCGGCTTTGAAATCACCTACGGCACGCCGGAGCAGTTCACCGCCTATATCAAGTCCGAAATGAAAAAGTGGGCGAAGGTGGTCAAGGCTTCGGGCGCGACGCCCGGGTAAGCGGCTGATTACGGCAGCTTGTTTCACATGCCGGGCCGGCAGGCCTGCGCCCGGACAAAGGAAAAAACATGGTTCATGTCATTGCCGTCATTACCGCCAAACCGGGCAAGCGCGACGAGATTCTGCGGCATTTTCACGCGAATATCCCGGCCGTGCTTGCGGAGCAGGGCTGCATCGAATACGGGCCTGCGATCGATGCTGATCCCGCGCCGCCGGTGCAGACGAAATACGGACCCGATACCTTTGTCGTGATCGAGAAGTGGGAGTCCATGGATGCGCTGCAGGCGCATGCGGTGGCGCCGCACATGAAGGCTTATGCGGCGACGACCCGGGAGTTGATTGCGGAGCGCGTTATCCACGTTCTTTCGCCGGCGTAGGACTCGCGCCGCAACCTGTTGCCGCATGCACGTATCGGGGTTGCCGAGGCGTTAAGCTGTTACCGGGTATTTCTGGAGGCGAGCCTCCTCAACGGTGATGATGCGTCGCTGCTCGGTATCCCAAAGTATGCATTTCAATGATTTGGGGACATCGGCGAGCATGATGCGGGTGACATCCAGAAACAAATGCTTGAATTCCTCGTGGCATTTGACCAGACGGTAATTGGGGATTTTGGACGACAGGTGATGTACGTGATGAAAAGCGATATCAACGGTGAACCAGTTTAACCAGCGCGGCAAAATCAAAAAACTCGTTCCCCGTATTGCAGCTTCAACAGAATCCCAGCCTTCATCGCTGCTTGCGTAAGAGTGTTCAAAGTTGTGCTGCACCGTAAACAATACCAATCCGGCGGCGCCCGCCAGCGACGTGCTCGCCACATACACGGAAAAAAACAGCGCCGCACCGATCAGCTGGGACATTAGCGCCCATATGCTCATCAAAACAACATTGTTCCAGAACATCTGCCAGTACTCATTCGCATCAGCCCAGTAGCGCGTTTTGAACCCGGCTGCATGGGTCCTGATCGAAACACCGGGTTCCTCGATTTTCTTCTTCAGCAGGTGGGCGACAAGGCTGAAAGTGCCTTTAAGCCAGTTAATGCGCGGGTTCCAAAGCACGTATAAGAACCCTGCGAGCGGCGTAATCCAGATGCTGCGGGCATGGCGATATTTTCGCTGTTGCTTCTCCGACATCGCCGCATACTCCGTGGCCGGCACAACCGACAAGGGGCCGCGATACTTAGACCAGTTTCCATTGGTCGAGTGATGAAATGCATGGTGCTGTGACCAGACATAAGCCGGCATTCCCCACACCAGACCAAAGATAAATCCGAAGAACTGGTTAAGCCTGTCGGATCGAAACAGGCTTTTGTGTCCGCAATCGTGCATCAGCAAAAATGCCCGCATCACGAATAAACTGATCGGTAAAGTCAGTAGCGCTGTGAGCCAAAATGAGATTTGTGCGCTCAACGACACGGCATACCAGAGCGCGCCCAGCGGAAGCAAAGTAGACAGCGTTTGCGCATACGCACTTGCGTTACTTGCCTGGACATAGTGCTCGACGATATTGCGACGATTTTTCTTGATATGTTCAATGGCTGACATGGGAGATTGCGCGAATTGAGTGGAGCCAGGAAACATCCTAAGGACCCGGAGCCGATTTGTCTAAGGAATACCGAATAAAATGACTCCCGATTTTCCGCTATGTTCTTTCACTCGCGCTGTTTAACGCGGACGTCACGTTGCCTTCGATCATGTGATTTACCTCCGGACGATTCCCAGCCGTTCGTAAATCGGCCTGATCTGCGCCCTGATCGAATGACGGCGCTGCGCCAGTACCAGGGCCGCGGCGATGCAGCATAGTCCGCCCAGCGTCAGCGTCGCGCGCGGGCCGATGAGGTCGGCCATGGCGCCGGCGGCGAGGCTGCCGAATGGCGCGACGCCAAGGAAGGCCGCGGTGTACAGGCTCATCACCCGACCACGCTTGTCGTCGTCGACAATGGTCTGCAAAATCATGTTCACCGACACCGAGGTCACGAGAATGCCGAAGCCGATGACCACCAGCAGTGGTAACGCGTACCACATCGACGGGGCCTGCGCGAACAGGGTCAGCGCGGCGCCTGCGGCGAGGCTGGCGCCGATGATCAGCCGGATCAGGCCGCGGGTGTTGGCGCGCGAGGCCAGGTACAGCGTGCCGGAAATCGCGCCCAGCCCGCCGGCGCCGACCAGATAGCCCATCTGATCGGCGCCGCCGCCGAAGATTTCCCGCACGATGACGGGCATCAGCGTGGTATAGGGCGTGCCGAGGAAGGCGATGACGGCCAGTGTCAGCAGCAGCGCGCGAATCGGCAGCAGGTTCCACGCGTAGCTGAAACCCTCATGCAGGCCGGCGAGCATGGGTGTTTTTGCGGGAGAGCGCGGTTGCGGCCGTACGTGGATCATCATGAAAGAAATGACCACGGCAATGTAGGTCAGGGCGTTGATCAGGAAGCAGTGCGCTTCGCTCAAGATGCCGATCAGTATGCCGGCGATGGCGGGGCCGACGAGCCGTCCGCTGTTGCCGACCAGTGAAGTCAGCGCGATGGCGTTGGGCAGGTCTTCCTTGCCGTCGACGAGTTCGAGCAGGTAAGCGTGGCGGATCGGCAGCTCAATGGCAATCAGCACGCCGAGCAACATCGCCAGCGTGATGATGTGCCACGGTGCGATCACCCCGGCCAGCGCCAGCGCCGCCAGCGTGGCGGCCTGCAGCAGTTCGAGCACCTGTACCGTGAACATCGTGCGGTGCAGGTTGCAGCGGTCGGACCACATCCCGGCCAGTGGCGACAGCAACAATATCGGCAGGCTGCTGGCGAAGGCGAGCACCCCCAGCAGTGTCGCCGATTCCGTCAGCCGGTAGAGCAGCCAGCTCTGTGCCACCATCTGGATCCAGTAGCCGACGAGCGCGAAAATCTGGCCTGCGAGAAACAGCCGGAAATTGCGGTGACGAAGAGCGCGTAGCGCGGGTAAGGCCATGACTGCCCGGGCGAAAAACCCGATTCTACTTCATGGACTAAGCGGCGAGTGGTCTGCCGCACTGCGGTAAAATGGCGTCACCCCATGCCTGACGACTCCGCCGCAGCGCCGACACCGATCCGCCTGATCACGATTTACCAGATCATGCTGGTGGTGCTGCTGTGGAACAGCGCGTACAAGGGCGTGCGCGTGTTGAACACCCTGTACGCGCTGGAGATCGGCGCGACGCCGCTGCACATCGGCCTGCTGCTCGCCACTTACGGTGTATTCCCGCTGCTGCTTGCCGTGCTCGCCGGGCGCATAGCCGACCGTTACGGCGCACGCATCCCCATCATCGCCGGTATGGTGGTGTGCACGGTGGGCGTGGTGCTGCCCTGGTTTGCCCCCAGCCTGCTGCTGCTGTTCATCGCGGCGGCGGTCACTGGCCTCGGTTTCATTCTCGGCCAGGTCGCTTTCCAGTCGCTGGTCGGATCGCTGGGCGAGGGCGGTGAGCGCACCAAGAATTTCAACAACTATGCGCTGATCGTGGCGGTCGCCGATTTCGTAGGGCCGGTGTTCGCGGGATTTTCGATCGACCATGGCGGCCATGTGCTGACCTACCTCTTTCTCGGCCTGCTGAGCACGACTTCGATCTTCGCGGTGGCCGTATTCGCGAAGCGGGTGCCGCGTCACCTCAAGCCGGCCCCGGCGCCCGCGGGCCAGCGCATGATGGACCTGCTCCGCGATCTCGACATGCGCCGCGTGCTGATTGCGGGAGCGGTGGTCATGACCGGCATCGACCTGTTCCAGCTCTATATCCCGCTCTACGGTCACCAGATCGGGCTGTCCGCCTCGGCCATCGGCGTGGTGCTCGGAGCTGCGGCTGCGGCGACCTTTGCCTCGCGTGCGGTGCTGCCGCTGCTGGTGCGCCGCTACGGCGAGGAGAAAACCCTGCTCTATGCGCTGTTTCTGGCAGCCTCGATGTTCACGCTGATTCCGCTGTTCACCAGCGCCGTCGTGCTCGCGGTCATCTGCTTTGCGCTGGGTCTGGGCATGGGTCTGGGCCAGCCGTTGACCGTGATGCTTTGTTACCGCTACTCGCCGGCGGGCCGCGGCGGTGAATCGCTGGGCCTGCGCATTGCGATCAACAATGCCATGCATGTTGTCGTGCCCGCGGTATTCGGCGGGGTGGGTGCGGTGCTGGGTCTGGCACCGGTGTTCTGGGCCAGCGCCGGGGTGCTTGCCGCCGGCAACTGGTACGCACGCAAGCGTCCGGCCTGAGCGCGCCGGGACGACGACGCATGCCGATCTTCCTGGTCCTGCTGGTGGTGCTGCTCAACATGAGCGCCTTCCGCGGCAGCAAGGTGCTGGTGTCGCTGTTTGCACTGGAACTGGGGTCCGGCCAGATCATGCTGGGCGTGATCGTCGCGCTGTATTCCTTGTGCCCTATGCTGCTCGCGCTGTATGCGGGGAAACTCTCCGACCGCTTCGGTGTGCGCTGGCCGCTGGCGCTGGGTTCGCTGGGCATTGCCTTGTCGCTGATCCTGCCCGGTGTACTGCCCTCGCTGTCCATGCTCTATGTCTCGGCGCTGCTGATCGGCGCCTCGCATGTGTTTTACAACGTGTCGGTGCAGAACCTCGTCGGCATGCTCAGCACGCCGCAGACGCGTACCCGTAACTTCAGCAATTTCAGCTTGTGCATTGCCAGCGGCGGCTTCGTCGGGCCGCTGATCGCCGGCCTGGCCATCGATGCGGTCGGGCATGCCTGGGCCTATTTGTGCATTGCGGTGACGCCGCTGGTCTCGGCGGTGATCATGTTCCGCGCACGCAAGGCGCTGATCGCAATGCGTCCGGTCAAGTCCGGAAAAGACGAAGAAGCGGTCTATGCGGTCGGCCTGCTGCAGAATGCGCCGCTGCGGCGCACGCTGATCACCAGCGGCATCATCCTTACTGCGATCGACCTGTTCCAGTTCTACATGCCGATCTACGGCCATGCCATCGGGCTGTCGGCCTCGGCCATCGGTGCGGTGCTCGCAATGTTCGCTGCGGCGTCGTTCATCGTGCGGATCGTCATGCCGCAGCTCACCGCGCGCTTCGGCGAGGAACAGGTGCTGACCGCGTCGATTTTCATTGCTGCAGCGATTTACGTGTTTTTCCCGCTGATCGAAAGTGGCGTGGTGCTCGCGGCCATCGCCTTTGTGCTGGGCATGGGCACCGGCTGCGGCCAGCCGCTGACGCTGATGATGATCCATGCGCGCGCGCCCGCAGGCCGTTCCGGCGAGGCGCTGGGGCTGCGCATGGCCATCAACAATCTCACGCACATCGTCGTGCCGCTGCTGTTCGGTGCGGTCGGCACGGCGTTCGGCGTCACCCCGGTGTTTCTGGCGAATGCCGTAATGCTCGGTGCAGGCGGCATGCTCAGCCGGCGGCGCTGAAATGTGGCGCGACGACGATCGATATAATGAATGCTGACCTGAAAGGACCAACATGAAAATTGCCATCATCGATGATTACCAGGACGCCTTCCGGCACACGGCTGCGGCAAAGCAGCTCGCCGGCCACGAACTGCTGGTTTATACCGACACAGAAAAGGATCCGGCGAAACTGGCTGCGCGGTTGAAGGATGCGGAAATCCTGGTGCTGACGCAGCAGCGTTCGAAAATGCCGAAGTCCGTGATCGAGAAACTGCCGAAGCTGAAAATGATCAGCCAGACCGGTCGCAATGCGTATCACATCGACATTGCCGCATGTACTGAAAAGGGCATACTCATTTCCGCCGGCGGCGGCGGTAACCCGACGCCCACCGCGGAACTGGCCTGGGGCCTGATCATCGCGGCGCTGCGGCGCATACCGCAGGAGGTGCAGCGGCTGAAGAGCGGGCAGTGGCAGGGCTCGGTGGGCACTGGATTACACGGCAAGACGCTGGGCATCTACGCCTACGGCCGCATTGGCAGCATGGTGGCTAATGTGGGCAAGGCGTTCGGCATGAAGGTGGTGTGCTGGGGCCGTGACGGCTCCACTGCCAAGGCGCGCGCGGCAGGATTCGAGGTGGCAGCCAGCCGCGAGGCGTTTTTTGCGGAGTCCGACGTGATCTCGCTGCATCTGCCGCTGAACGACGGTACCCGCGGCATCGTCACTGCCGCGGATCTGGCGCTGATGAAGCCCACGGCGTTGATCGTCAACACCAGCCGTGCGCCGATCATAGCCAAGGATGCGCTGGTCAATGCGCTGAAGGCCGGGCGCCCGGGGCGCGCGGCGATCGACGTCTACGAGGAAGAACCGGTCATGAATGCCAGCCATCCGCTGATCGGGATGGACAATGTGGTGTGCACGCCGCACCTGGGCTATGTCGAAGAAGCGACCTACGAGTCGTACTACGGCACCGCGGTCGAACAGATAGCGGCCTACATTGCTGGCAAGCCGATCAACGTCGCCAATCCGGATGTGCTGAAAAAATAACGGGCAGGAGGGAGCATGGCCATGAAGAATATGCGTTGCGGCGTCGCCGCGGTGGAGGCGCTGCGCGCCGCAGGCGTGAGCAAGGTGTTCGGCCTGATGGGATCGAGCACGCTGGAAATGTACGACGCGCTGTACGATGTCAAAAAGGAAATCGAATACATCGGTGTGCGTCACGAGAATTGCGGCATGCATATGGCCGACGCCTACGGCCGTGTGACGCAGACGCCGGGTGTTTTCATCTGCGGCCAGGCCGGGCCGGGCTCGGCGAACATGGTGCTGGGGCTGGCGCAGGCGAAGTTCGCGTATTCGCCGGTCGTCGCGATTACCGGATTGCCGTCGACCGAGCACATGGGGCGTGATGCGTTCCAGGAGATTGACCAGGGCACGCTGTTCCTGCCGGTGACCAAGCGCGTGATGACGGTGCCGCGGCCGGACCGCATCCCGGAATTCATACTGGAAGCCTTCCGCATTGCCAATGCCGGCCGCCGCGGGCCGGTCGTGGTCAACATTCCGCGCGACCTGTTCAATCACGACATAGATGCTGACATTCCCGAGCGTTATGTCAGGGACGTCAAGGCGCCGGCGGCGGATGCTGCGACGCTGGCGGAAATCCGCAAACTGATACTCGCGGCAAAAAAACCGGTGATCCACGCCGGCGCCGGCATCAAATGGTCGCGTGCGAGCGCGAAGCTTGCCGCACTTGCAGAGAAACTGCAGATTCCGGTGACCAGTTCCGCCGGCCATGCCGACATCCTGCCGGTGGATTTTGCGTTGCACGCCGGCGGCGTCGGGCCGCGCGGCAATCCGGTCGCGAGCACGCTGACCCGCGAGGCCGATCTGATCATCGCATTGGGCACACGGCTGGGTTTCAACACCACGTTCTACAAGCACACGGACATCTCAGCGACGGCAAAACTCATTCAGGTCGATATCGATCCGGTGGCGCTGGGTCGTTATTTTCCAACGGCGCTGGCAGTGGCGGCCGATGCAGGCGCAGTCATCGACGGGCTCACGGCATTGATGGAACCGGTCGCCGCAGATGCCGCGCCGTGGCGCGCACGCAATGAGGCTTACCTCAAGGCACGCGCGGCACTGTGGGCGGAGCGCGAGGCCTCGGGCGCCAACACGCAGACGCCGCTGCACCCCGACGTGATTTACGCCGAAGTACGCAAGGCGGCGCCGCGCAATGCGATATTCACGCTTGATGCCGGCACCACCGGCTTCCAGGCGACGGACCAGCTGCCGTGCTACGAAGCGCCGGCACTGATTACGCCGCTGGATTGCGGCATGGTCGGGTTTTCGTATTCGGCAGCGATCGGTGCGAAAGTAGCCGCACCGCAGCGCGCTGTTATTTCATTGATGGGCGACGGCGGCTTCGGCATGACCATGGGCGAGATGACGACTGCGGTGGCGAGCAACATTCCCGCAGTGGGCATTGTCATGGACAACGGTACCTGGGGTTCCGAAATCGCCTACCAGCGCGATTTTTATGACGGGCGTTATATCGGCGCGCATGTGCACAGCCCGCGCTTCGACGAAGTGATGAAACTCACCGGCGGCAACGGCTATTACGCGACGAACGCGGGCGACACCGCAGACGCGTTGCGCGATGCGCTGAAGGCCGGCAAGCCGGCGATCATCCATGTGAAGATCGATCCCGAAGCGACGATCAGCTTCCGCAAGGATGCGCTGAAGAAGCGCGCCTGATCCACGGATGAATCTGCACATCACGCCGCTGCAGTTGATGGATTTTTTCGGCGTGGCCGTGTTCGCGGTCAGCGGCGTACTCGCGGCCGGGCGCAAGCATCTCGACTGGTTCGGCGTGCTGGTGATCGCGACGGTCACCGCGATCGGCGGCGGTACATTGCGCGATGTGCTGATCGAACGGCAGGTGTTCTGGCTGGCGGATACCGGCTACCTGTGGGCGATCTTCGCGGCGACGCTGTCGACAATGCTGATCGTGCGTTTCCGCGAGATTCCGCTGCGTGCCCTGCTGATTGCAGACGGACTGGGGCTGGCTCTGTTCGCGATCAGCGGCGCGCGCATTGCCGAGAGCGCGGGCTACGGCGGCATCATCGCGGTGATTCTCGGCACGATGACCGGCGTGGCCGGTGGCGTATTCCGCGACATGCTACTGGCTGAAATCCCGCTGTTGCTGCGTGACCGGGAGATCTACGCGACCGCTGCAATCACCGGTATCGTGGTGTATCTGGTGCTGCAAGCCACCGGTTTTGAGCGGATGACGGCCGCTTATGCCGGCATGGCGACGATAGTCATTATCCGTTTTGCCGCGATATTTTTTGCGCTGCGCATGCCGGCGCTGCGGCTGGGTGAGTCGAAAACAAAAAACTGACTGCGTGTGCAGCCAGTCTCCGGCTCAGTGCAGGTGGCGGTTCCGGGGATGCAGCGGAATGACGGTTGAACTGCCGCTGGCTGCGGTGGTTTCGCTGCCCGCGGGTTTCTCCGGCTTGTGCGCATCAAACATCCGGGTGACGAGCTCGGTGACCTGTTCGACTTCGGGTTTGCCGAGGTGGCGGGACAGCATGTGGTGCAGGTCTTCCATGACGCACTGGCGGCGGAATTCGTGTATCGCTTCCGGCGACGGCCCGATGAAAAACTGGTGGAACTCGTCTTCGCCGCTGTCCGGGTAGTACGTCACTTCGACTTCCGACGCATATTCGGTCAGCGGGCCGAGGTTGTTACAGGCCTCGGTCAGTTTGCTGTGGAAGCTGCGGCCGACATCGCCGGTCCAGCACATGCTCAGTACCCGCTCACGGACCTCGAACGCTATGCCCATTTCTTCACGCTCCAGGCTTTTGGCGTCGGCGAGATGGTCTGCATCCACGTAATCCAGCCACGGGCGCAGGGCCAGTTCGATTTGGGCGAGGGTGACGCCTTTGCACATGAAGACGCTGCCGTGGACGTGTACTTCGGTTTTCATTGCTGATGGATCCCAGTGAGGGTGCAGCCTGCTGCGGGGCGACAAGGATAACACATCGGGAAATGATAAAAAAATCAATAAAAACAAGTAGTTATATTGACGTCATGCGGCGGCTGGGCGAAATTCAGAGATCACGGAAAAGGTGGCTACTGGAGCGTTGGCCGGATCCGCTGAAGCTGTGGTTTATGCGGGCAGCAGTCCCAGGTCTTGCAGCAGGCGGCCCATGACGTCGCGCTCATGGTCGAGGAATGTGCGCAGATCCGCACCGCTCAGATAAGTATTGGCCCAGTATTTTTCCGCCAGCGTCGCGTTCCATTCCGCCGTCGTCGTGGCGGCGCGCAACGTGTCTTCCCAGTAGGCAATCTGCTGCGAGGTCAATCCGGCGGCTCCAATGACGCCGCGCCAGGTACCGATAACACAGTTCACACCCTGCTCGGTCCAGGTCGGCACACTGGCGTAAAGCCGAGGCAGGCGTTGTGGTGCGGATACCGCGAAGGCGCGCACCTGTCCCGATTCAATGGCTTTCACCGTGCTGACCGCGGTAATCGCGCCGACTTCGGCGCGTTGCCCGATCACATCGGCCACGGCATAAAGCGCCGAATCAAACACATTGATCTTGAGGGCCTTGATGTCGCCACCGGCGTGCGCGGTCACCTGCGCCAGTGCCATGTGGTTGATGTTGCCGATGGCGGTGGCCAGCGCAATGCGGCAGCCGCCGGTGTCGGCATTAAGCCGTGCCATGAAGTCCGCGCCGGTGCGGATGGGCGAGTCGGCGCGCACGACGAACGCGATGTATTCGGTGTAGAGATTGGCCAGCGGCGTCAATGCCGCATGGTCGAAATCAGCGACGCCCAGTTGTTTGTTGGTGATGATGGTGGGCGAGTTGATCGCGAGCACATGCGGGTCGCCCTCGTGCTTGCGCAATTGGGCCCAGCCATTGCCGCCGCCCTTGCCCGGAATATTGGTGAGCTTTGCCGGCTGTCCGATCAGCTTGTGTGCTTCAAGTATGCCGATCAGCGCGCGCGCCGGCCGGTCCTGGCCACCGCCCGCCGGCGTGCCGGCGATGATCTCGATCCCGCGCTCAGGATGCCAGCCGGAGGTCATGCGGCGGTTGCGCGTGCGGGGGGAGTTTGCGGGACCAGCAGCACCAGCACGTTGGCGGCGATGATGGTACCGGCGAGGAAATAGAACGCCGCGTAAACGCTCCAGGTGTCGGCGATGATGCCGAACATGGCCGGCGCGATGCTGGCGCCGATGGCGAGTATCGTGAACTGCAGTCCGACACCGGTGCCGGCGAGGCGCTTGGGCGTGTTCTCGATGGCCCAGGCCTGCATCACCGGTCGCATCGCGTAGAGAAAAAATCCCACCAGTGCGACAAACACGATGAAGGCCAGTGACTGCCCGGCGAATACCATGCCGATGATGGTCGCGCCGGTCAGCAGCATGCTCGACAGCACGACTTTCTGCCGTCCGACCTTGTCGGACATGTGGCCGGCAATGGGTGCGGCGATCAGTCCTGCAACCTGCAATACGGTCATGCAAACACCGACAGCGATGGGCGAATAGCCCTGTTCATACGCCAGATACACCGGCAGGAACACCAGCAGACCGGTCTGGGTCATTGTGCGAAAGCCGGCGCTCACGCAGATCAGCATCAGCGCGCGATCGCGCAGCAGGCTGGCCAGATCACGCAAGTACTGGCGCATGTTCCATTTTGTAGTGCCGCGGGCATTGACCTCATGATCGTCGTCCTGCGTACGCGCCGTCGTCAGTGCACCCAGCATGACCAGGATCAGCGTGGCCATAATCAGCCCCGGTACGACGTTGATCACCACCACCGTGCGCCAGCTGAACCATGCGAGCAGTGTGCCGGCTGCAAGCGGGGCGAGCGCTTCGCCGATGTTGCCGCCCATGCCGTGGAATGACAGCACCAGGCCTTTACGGTGCGGATAGCGGTATGCGAGCGTCGGAATTGCCGCCGGATGCCACAGATTATTGCCGATGCCCACCAGCATCAGGCACACGACCAGCATCCACAGGCTGCTCGACAGACTCATCAATGCATAAGGCACGCCTACCCAGAACAGCGAGGCGGCCAGCAGATATCCTTTTTTGCCGATCGCATCGACGATCATCCCGCCGGGCAGGTTGGAAATGGCGCCGGCAATATGCTGGGCACTCATCAGGAATCCGATCTGCGTATAGGACAGACCGAGTTCCTTGCCGATCAGCGGCAGCAGCACATAGAAGGTTGCGGGATACCAGTGGGTCAGCCCGTGACCGGCGGAAATCAGCCAGACATCGCGGAAGGTGCGGGCGGGCAAAACAGGGGCGGCGGTGGTGCTCATAATATGGTCGTTACAGGGGCGAAAATGATCATAGCACGCGATGGTGCGCAGACCCGGCCGCGTATAATCAGCGCCTCCCTGTACCGAATGCATACGTAACCGTCATCTCATGCGCACCGACATCGAACGTTTCTTCAGCCCGAAATCCATCGCCATCATCGGCGCGTCACAGGACCTCGTCACGATCAGCGGCCAGCCGTTGAAACACCTGCTGAGTCATGGTTACAAAGGCAAGCTCTATCCGGTCAATCCCAAATATCAGGATGTCGCCGGCGTCAAATGCTGGCCCTCGCTGGAGTCGCTGCCGGAAGCGCCGGAGCTGGCGCTGATCCTGGTCAACGCCTCGCGCGTGCCGGATATGCTGACGTCCTGCGGCAAAAAAGGCGTGCCGTACGTGATCATTTTCAGCTCAGGATTTTCGGAGATGGGCGGCGCCGGCGTGGCAGCGCAGCAGAAACTGGCCGAAATTGCCCGCGAGTACGACATCGGCGTCATCGGCCCCAACTGCCAGGGCATGATCAATGCCGCAGACGGCGTGTTCGCCGGCTTCGGTTCGGTGTTCGGTTCGGATTACACGCCGGGTTCGGTGAGCATGGTGTCGCAATCCGGCGGCTTCGGTTTTTCGGTAATGAATCTGTCGTCGCTCGACGGCGGTCTGCCGTTCCGGCAGATGGTGACCACCGGCAATGAGATCGGCGTATCGACGCTGGATTTCATGGATTACTTCATCCGCGATCCGAAGACCGACATCATCGGCACCTATATTGAAGGCGTGAAGGATGCGCGGCGCATCCTTGACACCGGCGACAAGGCACTGGCGGCAGGCAAGCCGATCCTGATGTGGAAGGTCGGCAACACCGAGCAGGGCCAGAAAGCGGCGGCGTCGCACACCGCGAATCTCGGCGGCGCGATGGCGCTGTACAAGGCCGCGTTCCGGCAGAAGGGCATCATCCAGGTGGAGGATATCCAGGACCTGGTTGATTACGGTCGCGCGCTGCGCGGCAACAGGCTGCCCAAGGGCAACCGCCTGGCAATCATCACCATCTCCGGCGGCGCCGGCATCCTGATGACCGACGAGATCGTTGCCCGCGGCATGCAGATGGCCCAGTTGTCACCGGCGACCGTGGCCAAGCTGAAGGAATTCGTGCCGTCGTTCGGTTCGGTGAGTAACCCGGTCGACGTCACTGCGGCGATATTCAACGACCTTACACTGATCAACCGCACGCTGCAGGCGATCAACGACGATCCGGGTGTGGACTGCATTGCGATGATCAATGCGTCGTTGCAGGGCGAAATCGCGCAGAAGGTTGCTTCCGAAATCGTCGCGGCTGCAGCCCGGACAGACAAGCCGATATTCCTGTCGTGGAGCGCGCGCGATGCTGTTGCGCCCGAGGCCTATGCCGCGCTCGACGCGGCACGCATCCCCCATTACAAGTCGCCGGTGCGCTGCGGCCGTGCGCTGGCGGCGGTGTCGTGGTATGCGGAAGCCCGGCGTCGCAACGAAGCGCAGAGGAATGATCGCACGCCGGTGATCAACAGCGCAGCGGCGAAAGCAATGCTCAAGGGCAAAAGCGGTGATATCGCCGAATACGCAGCAAAGCAGGTGCTGGCCGAGTACGGCATTCCGGTGACGAAGGAAACGTTGGCCGATACGCGCGAAGCCGCGGTGAAGGCGGCGCAGGCCATCGGGTTTCCAGTGGCGATGAAAGTGCAGTCTGCCGATATTTCACACAAGACCGAAGCGAAGGCCGTGCGCCTGGGTGTCGGCAATGCTGCGGATGTCGCTGCCGCCTTCGACGAAATCATGCGCAATGCAAAGGCCTACAAGGCTGATGCGCGGATCGACGGCGTGCTGGTGCAGGAGATGGTGGGCGGCGGCACCGAGGTCATCGTCGGTATCACCAACGATGCACTGTTCGGCCCTGCGGTAATGTTTGGCCTTGGTGGCATATTTGCCGAAGTGCTGAAGGACGTGGCTTTCCGCCTGGCGCCGATCACGCCGGCGATCGCGCGCGAAATGGTGGAAGAGATCAAGGGTTACCCGGTGCTTGCCGGCGCCCGCGGCAAAGCGCCCGCCGATGTTGATGCACTGGTCGACGTGCTGGTGAAGTTGTCGGCGCTGGCCGTGGATTTGAAGGATCATGTTGCCGAGCTCGACATCAATCCCCTGCTGGTGATGCCTAAAGGGAAAAATGCGGGTCAGGGTGTGAAAGCGGCGGACGCGCTGATCCGCATGAAAGGTTGAACCATGGCTGTCTCCTCCGAGGTGCGGCAACTGTGTGATGAGGTGCAGCGCTTCGTGCGTGAGCAGGTTGATCCGCGCTCGCGCGAGATCGAGGAAAGCGACGCCGTTCCGGACGATCTGGTCGGGATGGCCCGTGACATGGGGCTGTTCGGTCTGACCATTCCCGAGGAATACGGTGGCAGCGGGCTTGATCTGGCCGGCAAGTGTGCGATCGAGGAGGTCATGGGGCAGACCAATTACGGTTTTGCGACCCTGATCGGCAACCATACCGGTATCAGCACCACCGGCATCACCGCGCTCGGCAACGACGCGCAGAAAAAGAAATTTCTGCCGAAAATGGCCAGCGGCGAATGGATAGGCAGCTTCGCGCTGACCGAACCGCAGGCAGGATCGGATCCGGCGGCTATGCGCACCACGGCGGTGAAAAAGGGTGATCGCTACGTGCTCAACGGCGAAAAGATCTACATCACCAATGCCGGGCTGGCGCAGGTATTTACGGTGATGGCGATTACCGACAAGGCCAGGGGTATCAAGGGCATCTCGGCGTTCATCGTCGAGCGCGGCATGAAGGGTTTCAGCATCGGCAGGAACGAGTTGAAAATGGGTATGCACGGCTGCACGACCGCGCCGCTGGCTTTTACCGATTGCGAAGTGCCTGCCGAAAATCTGCTCGGTGCCGAAGGCATGGGTTACGTGCAGGCGCTGAAGACGCTGACCGCGGGCCGCGTGACGGTATCGGCGCGCTGCTGCGGCATGATGGACAAGCTGATCACGCAGACTGCCGACTACATGAAGACGCGCACCCAGGGCGGGAAGAAGCTTGCGGAGCATCAGGGGCTGCAGTGGATGCTGGCAGACATGGCAGTGGCGCGGGATGCGGCACGGGGTCTGACGCAGCGTGCGATCGAAACACTGATGAAGGGCGAGCGCGGCACGATGGAGGCCTCCACGGCCAAACTCTTTGCCACCGAGGCACTGGGTCGAGTGGTCGACGCCGCGGTACAGATCCACGGCGGCATGGGCTACATGCGCGAGATGGGCATCGAGACCACTTATCGCGACGCGCGCATCGTGCGCATTTACGAAGGTACCTCGGAAATCCAGCGCAACATCATTGCCGGCCTGCTGCTGCAAGACGCATGAGTTGCTGCTGCGTGTCTTGCGGCGGTAATTTATAACATATTGATTATATTTATATTTTTGTATAACCCCGGCGGAGATTGGCAATGGCGAACATTCAGGATTTGATGAACCTTGAAGGCCGCGTCAGCGTGGTCACCGGTGGCGCCACCGGCATCGGCCTGCAGATGGCCAAGGGCCTGGCCGAAGCCGGATCGAACATCGTGATCTGTTCGCGGCGGCTTGAGGTTTGCGAGGAGGCTGCGGCGCAGATCGAGAAGATAGGCGTAAAGGCGCTGGCTGTCGGCTGCGACGTGACCAGGGTCGAGCAGGTCGAGGCGATGAAAGATGCGGTGCTGAAAAAATTCGGCCGCGTTGACGTGCTGGTCAACAATGCCGGGCGGGCGTGGGTGGCGCCGCCCGAAGACACGCCGCCCGAGCGCTGGCAGCAGGTGTTCGATCTCAATATCACCGCACCTTTTCTGTGTGCGCAGGCGCTGGGCCGCGAGTTCATCAAACAGAAGCGCGGCAAGATCATCAATATCGCGTCGATTGCGGGTCTCGTCGGACGCAACCCGCAGGCATACAACTCCATCGCCTATGGCGCGAGCAAGGGGGCGCTGGTCAATTTCACGCGCGATCTTGCGGTGAAGTGGGCACAGCACAATATCCAGGTCAACTGCATCTGCCCCGGATTCTTTGTCACGCCGATCAACGAAAAGATGTATGTGAAAAACAAGGACAACATCGAACGCGAGATTCCGCTCAAGCGCACCGGCGGGCCCGACGACCTGAAGGGCATTGCGGTGCTGCTGGCTTCGGAAGCGTCCAACTTCATGACCGGAGCCATCATCCCGGTCGATGGCGGTGCGATAGCCTGGTGAAAGTGTGATGGCATGTGGTATGCGACATGATGGGCAGCCACGTGCCGTGCGGGGCAAAATAGGGCTGTAAAGAAACCGGCAGTTGTCTTAGAATTGCCCCGTAAAAAGAGAGGGTAATTTGGACATCCGTAACGAGCAGTTCTATCGTGCTTTGGTCGAACATTCTCCGGATGCAATCCTGATCCTCGGTGCGGACCTGAAAATTTCGTTTTCGACACTGAAGGACCTGCGGCAGATCGGTATGCCGGCTGCTGATCCTGTCGGTGTGTCGCTGTTCGATTGTGCCAGCGAAGAATGCCGTGACGAAATGGCCGGCTGGCTCGATCAGGCCATAGCCGAGCCGGGACGCGTACATCGCTATGAATTTGTCGGCCGGGAACGGGTCAGGGGCGGGCGGCATTATGTGGCCATAGCCACGAATCTACGGGGGCATCCTGCTGTCCAGGGCATAGTAATCAACATCCGCGACGTCACGACGCGCAAGCTGTCCGAGATGGAAGCGCAGCGAGATGCCATGTATGACGGCCTGACCGGACTTGCGCGCAGGGAGTTTTTTGCGCAGCAGACGCGCAAGGCGATTGCACGTGCGATC
>JAOUIN010000140.1 GCA_029883965.1 Betaproteobacteria bacterium | reverse complement strand
TTGATACAGCCATGCGCAGCATCATCAAGGAAATTCTGGCGTCACCGATTCCTGTGGCGACGTACGTTGCGCCCAGCGGCGCGCGTGCGGCGAGTGCCGGCACTTATATCCTGTATGCCAGCCATATCGCGGCAATGGCGCCGGGCACGAATCTGGGGGCGGCCACCCCGGTCGCGATCGGTGTGCCCGGTCCATCGGCGCCGAAGCCCGCAGCGACCGAAGACAAAGAGGAGAAGAAAGCAAAGGAGAAAGCCGACGGCAAGGGCGGTAAGACGCAGGCACCACCGCCGCAAGACACGATGAAGGCCAAGCTGGTCAACGACGCTTCTGCCTATATCCGCGGCCTGGCGCAGCTGCGCGGGCGCAATGCGGAGTGGGCCGAGCAGGCGGTGCGCGAGGCCGTGAGCCTGTCCGCCGAAGAGGCATTGAAGCTCAAGGTGGTGGATGTCGTGGCGCAGGATGTGCCGGCGCTGCTGAAAGCCATCGACGGCCGAAAAATCACCTTGCAGGGCGTCGAGCGCACGCTCGCGACCGCGGAGGCGGAGACGATTGCACTGGATCCGGACTGGCGCAGTGAACTGCTGGCCGTGATTGCCAATCCCGGCATGGCGCTGATTCTGATGATGATCGGCATTTATGGGCTGATTTTCGAATTTTCCAATCCGGGGTTCGTCGGACCCGGCGTGATCGGCGCAATCTGCCTGATGCTTGCGGCGTTTGCGTTCCAGCTGCTGCCGATCAATTACACCGGGCTCGGGCTGATCCTGCTGGGTGTGGCCTTTATCATCGCCGAGGCGTTCGTGCCGAGTTTCGGCATACTGGGCATCGGTGGGGCCGCAGCATTGACCATAGGTGCCATCGTGTTGTTTGAGGGTGATGCATCGGGCTCGTATGCACTGCCCGTGTCATTTATTGTTACGCTGGGCGTGGTGAGCTCGGGGCTGGTGTTCGCGACAGTGGCGCTCGCATTGCGGGCGCGCAAGCGGCCCGTGGTCAGCGGCAGCGAGGAACTGCTTGGTGCGCACGGTACCGCACTTGAGGATTTCGAGCATGAAGGCTGGGTGCGCGTGGCGGGCGAGCGCTGGCGGGCGACCAGTACGAACCGCGTGCAGCGCGGACAGGCGCTGCGCGTGAAATCCAGGACGGGGCTGACGCTGGTGGTCGAGCCCGATAACCAAGGAGGTAACAACAGATGATCTGGGACATAGGCTACGTGGGGCTGGCGGTGGTGCTGCTGATACTGGTGGTGTCGGCGCTGCGCATACTGCGCGAATACGAGCGTGGCGTGATCTTCATGCTCGGGCGTTTCTGGAATGTGAAAGGACCGGGTCTGATCGTGGTGATTCCGGGTATCCAGCAGATGGTGCGCGTGGATCTGCGCACCGTGGTGATGGACGTGCCCAGCCAGGATGTGATTTCCCGAGACAACGTTTCGGTAAAGGTCAATGCGGTCGTGTATTTCCGCGTCATGGATCCGGAGCGCGCGATCATCCAGGTTGAAAATTTCTTCGAGGCGACCAGCCAGCTCGCGCAGACTACCTTGCGCGCGGTGCTGGGCAAACACGAGCTCGACGAGATGCTGGCTGAGCGCGACAAACTCAATACCGATATCCAGCAGAGCCTGGATGCGCAGACCGACGCCTGGGGCATCAAGGTTGCGACCGTGGAAATCAAGCATGTCGACATTGATCCGTCGATGGTGCGCGCGATCGCTCAGCAGGCGGAAGCGGAGCGCACGCGGCGCGCGAAAGTCATTCACGCGGAAGGTGAACTGCAGGCGGCGGAGAAACTGCTGCAGGCGGCGCAGATGCTGTCGCGTCAGCCTGAAGCGATGCAGTTGCGCTACCTGCAGACGCTGGGTGCGATTGCCGGCGACAAATCCTCGACCATCGTGTTTCCGGTGCCCATCGATCTGCTCGGGCCGATCCTGGGCCAGGGAAAGAAGGCGGGGGCGCCACAGTAGCTGCGCGGCGGCGGCCCGCGGATTGATGTGGGTCAAAAAGCGGAGGCACGTTTCGCGTTAGGGTGGCCTTCATGGACGCAGGATGCGTGTGCGCATGTCTGTGCATGATGTGGCGAGACCGTGGAGCGTGTGATGAAAGCATTTCTGTGGATGGTGGTGGCCGCGCTGGGCGCGTCGATGTGGATTCCGGCGCACGCGGCGCCGGAGCAGGTCATTTCCCGGAACGGCGTGACGCTGGTGTCCGGCGGCATCGGTTTAGATTCGCAGCAGCGGTTGAAGACGCTGGAGCCGCAATTCAATCTGAAGCTTGTATTCACACTGGTCGAGGGCAACTATGTCTCGGATGTTACGGTCACGGTCAGCAATGCCGCGGGCGAGCTACTCGTGGAACATTTGGCTGACGGCCCGTTCCTGCTGATGAAGCTGCCCGCGGGCCGCTACGGTGTTGCAGCCGTGTATGGCGGGACGCGCAAACAGCTGCAGGTCACGGTGCGCGAAGGCCGGCTGCGGACCGAGTATGTGCGCTGGCCGAGCAATCCCGCGACGGATTTTCCGTTGTCGCCTGAGCATCAACAGCCCGGTTGATCGCAGCGTGGTGCGCCCGCCGGTCCGGCTCAGCTGGTCGGCTATTGTTTTTTCTGAGAGACGGTGACGGATGGGCGCCTGGCTTCCATGGATAAAGTTTGCGGTCTGCGCGGGCCTGATCGGGGTGGCCGGTGTCCGCCTCTCGCGCTACGGCGACATCATTGCCGAGAAAAGCGGTCTCGGTGCCAGCGTCGTGGGGCTGTTGCTGCTGGCGACGGTGACCTCACTGCCGGAACTGATTACCGGCATCGGCTCCGTGGCGCTGGCGGATGTGCCGGACATCGCGCTCGGCAATCTGCTGGGCGCCTGTGTACTCAATCTGGCGATGATCGTCGTGCTGGATGTTATGTACCGGGAACAGTCGGTGTACACCAAAGCCAGCCAGGGCCACATACTTTCCGCGGCTTTCGGCCTGATCATTCTCGGCTTTGTCGCGCTTAACCTGATTTTTGCAGGTTACGGCGTAGCGCCGGCGATCGGACATGTGGGATTGTATGCGCCGGTGGTCTTGGTGCTCTATATTGCTGCAGTCAATGTCGTGTTTCGCTACGAGAAGCGGCAGCGTGCCGAATACGTCCAGGAACGGGCGGAGCGTTACCCGGGCGTGACCCTGCGCGATGCGTTGCTGCGATATGCCGGTGCCGCTGCCGTTGTGATCGTTGCGGCTCTGTACTTGCCGTTCACTGCCGAAGAAATCGCGAAACAGACGCAGTGGAATGAAAGCTTTGTCGGCACGCTGTTTGTTTCGTTTGCGACCACGTTGCCCGAGCTCACCGTCACGATCGGCGCGCTGCGCATCGGCGCAGTGGACCTTGCTGTCGGTAACCTGCTGGGCAGCAATCTGTTCAACCTCGCCATACTGGCGGTCGATGATCTGTTCTATTTGCCGGGGCCGCTGCTGGCGGCGGTATCCCCGATCCACCTGGTCTCGGCGCTGTCGGCGCTGGTAATGACGGGACTGGCCATTGCCGGACTGTTGTACAAGCCTGCGGGCAGATTGTTCGGCACCGTGGGCTGGATCAGCCTGCTGATCATCTGGGTGTTCGGCAGCAACGCAGTATTTCTGTTTTTCTTCGGCGGCTGAGCGGTGGCGGCGCCCCTACAGTCCCGGCAATGGCACACCTTGGACGCTGCCGCAGTCGCGGCGGCACTGTCCACTGATCCGGCCTCGGGGCTCGCGGCCGCCGAAGCGGAGTCGAGACTCGCGCGTACCGGCCCCAATCTGCTGCAGGAGGGCCGCCAGCGCGGGCCATTACGCATCCTGCTCGACCAGTTCACCGATTTCATGATCCTGGTGCTGCTCGCCGCGGCCGTGCTATCCGGCATCATCGGCGATGTTGCCGATACGCTGGCCATCATCGCCATTATCCTGCTCAACGCCGTCATCGGATTTACGCAGGAGTACCGCGCAGCGAAGGCCATGGCGGCGCTGCGCCGGATTGCCGCCCCCGTGGCGAACGTAGTGCGTGATGGCAAGCGCATGGCATTGCCTGCGCGTGAACTGGTACCCGGTGACCTGGTGCTGCTCGAAGCCGGCAGCATGGTCCCGGCCGATCTGCGCCTGATCGAGGCGGTGCGGATGCGTGCGGAGGAGGCTGCGCTGACCGGAGAGTCGGTGCCCGTGGACAAGACTGCCACGGCGCTGGCAGAGGCCGATGCCGCGATCGGTGACCGTCACAACATGGCGTATAAGGGCACGATCATTAGCTACGGCCGCGGCCGTGGTCTGGTTGCCGCAACCGGCATGGCCACCGAGCTTGGGCGGATCGCGACGCTGCTGGCGGCCGAGGATGATGATAAGACGCCGCTGCAGAAACGGCTGGCGGTGTTCGGGCAGCGGCTCGCCCTTGCCGTGCTGCTGGTCTGCGCGGTGATTTTCGCGGCGGGACTGCTGCGTGGAGAACCGCCGCTGCTGATGTTGCTGACGGCGGTCAGCCTGGCTGTAGCGGCAATTCCGGAGGCATTGCCGGCGGTGGTGACAATTGCGCTTGCGCTCGGGGCCTATCGCATGATCGAGCACAATGCGCTGATGCGTCGCCTGCCCAGCGTGGAGACGCTGGGCTCGATAACGTATATCTGTTCGGACAAGACCGGGACGCTGACTGAAAACCGCATGCGTGTCGAATCCTGTCTGATCGAAGGGCGGGTAGTGCCGCTGCCACAGGCTGTGGGCCCTGTGGCTGAGCGCCTGTTCACCGCGATCGCCCTTTGTAATGACGCAGCCGGCAGCGATGCCGGCATCACCGGTGATCCGACCGAAGTGGCGCTGTACGACGCGGCGCGGCAGGCGGGTTTTGACCGGCACGTGCTGGAGCGGGAGACGCCGCGCCGCGCAGAACTGCCGTTTGATTCGGATCGCATGTGCATGACCACGTTTCACGCGACCGGTGATGCGATTACCGCTTATACCAAGGGTGCGCCCGAGGCGGTGCTGATGCGATGTGTTGCCGCAATGTCTGCTCAGGGCGATGCGACCATAGATCGCGCAGCACTGGAGCGCGCGGCTGCTGACATGGCTGCGGCGGGCATGCGGGTGCTGGCGGTCGCCTGCCGGCATTGGCCGCAGATACCCGACCTTAACGCGGCCGCTGCGGCAGAGCAGGATCTGGTGTTTGTCGGCATGGTCGGACTGATCGATCCGCCGCGGGCCGAAGCCGAGGCGGCGGTTGCCACCTGCCGCGCCGCGGGCATTACGCCGGTGATGATCACCGGTGATCACCCCGCGACGGCGCGGGCGATTGCGCTGCGGCTGGGGATTGCCGGCGAGGACGATAAAGTGATGTCAGGGCAAGAGCTGGCCGGGCTGAGCGACGCAGAACTGGCGGCACGCGTGCGCCGGACGTTTGTGTACGCGCGCGTCGATCCGGCACAGAAAATCCGCGTGGTCGAGGCGCTGCAGGCGCACGGCGAGTTTGTGGCGATGACAGGCGACGGGGTCAACGATGCGCCGGCGCTGAAGCGCGCCGATATCGGTGTCGCCATGGGCCGTGGCGGTACTGACGTGGCCCGCGAGGCATCCGACATGGTGCTGCTCGATGACAATTTCGCGACGATCGTCACGGCAGTGCGCGGCGGGCGGCGCATTTACGACAATATCCGGCATTTCATCAAGTACGTGCTGACCACCAACTTCGCGGAAGTACTGCTGATTTTCCTGGCGCCTTTTCTCGGCATGCCGCTGCCGTTGCTGCCTTTGCACATTCTCTGGGTAAATCTGGTGACGGACGGCCTGCCCGGACTGGCGCTGGCCGCAGAACCGGCCGAACCCGGCATCATGCAGCGCCGGCCGCGACCGCCGCGGGAGACGATGTTCGCGCGCGGCATGTGGCAGCACGTGCTGTGGGTGGGTGTCCTGATGAGCGGTCTGATCCTCGGTCTGCAGGTCTGGAGCATTCATGCCGGCAACGCGCACTGGCAGAGCATGGTGTTTACTGCGCTGACATTCACCCAGCTTGCGCATGTGCTGGCAATACGCTCGGATCGCGAATCGCTGCTGACCATCGGCCTGACGTCGAACATGCCATTGCTGGTCACGGTGACGCTTACCGTCGCGCTGCAGCTGGCGCTGCTTTACCTGCCCGTGCTCAATCATATTTTCAAGATTGAGCCGCTTTCAGCCGCCGAACTCGCCGTATGCGC
>JAOUIN010000139.1 GCA_029883965.1 Betaproteobacteria bacterium | reverse complement strand
CATTGGCTGCAGTGTTCGCACCGCTGGCGTTTTCCACCGGCAACACCGGGCGGCTGTTCCTCGAGTTCGCGCTGACCGTGGCGTCGGCGGTGGTGGTGTCGGGTTTTGTCGCGCTGACGCTGACGCCGATGATGTGCTCGAAACTGCTGCGCCATGAAAGTTCGCACGGCCGCCTGTACAACACGCTGGAGCGGTTCTTTGCGGCACTTGCCGCGGGTTACGGGCGGCTTTTGCGCTGGAGCCTTGCGCATCGCCTGCAGGTGGTGGGAATTTTCGCGATTGTCGCGGCCTGCGGCATCGGCCTGTTTGCAACCATCAAGTCCGAGCTGTCCCCGCTGGAAGATCGCGGCTTCTTCCTTGGCGTGATGTCGGGGCCGGAGGGTGCGACCAAGGAATACATGGATGATTACGCCAGGGTATGGGAACGCATATACAGCGAGGTGCCCGAGATCAATGCCTATTTCGTGGTTGTTGCCCCGGGGCTTGAGCGTCCGAACCCGGTGAACTTTGCGCTGTCGTTCGTGCGGCTCACGGATTGGGAAGAGCGCAGCCGCAAGACACAGCAGATCACCGCAGCGCTCGCGCCGAAAATGTTCGCGAACATGCCCGGCGTGATGGCGTTCGCGGTGAATCCGCCGTCTCTGGGCCAGAGTTTCCGCAATCCGCCGCTGCAATTCGTGGTGCAAGGCAATTCGTACGCGGAACTCGACCGCAAGGTGAATGCGCTGATGGCAAAGGCCAGGCAATCCCCGGTGCTGTCCAACATCGACAGCGACCTGAAGCTCAACAAACCGCAGTTGACCGTGGACATCGACCGGGAAAAGGCAGCGGTACTGGGGATACAAATAGAGGCCATCGGACGCACGCTGGAGACATTGCTCGGCGGACGCCAGGTAACGCGCTTCAAGCGCGACGGCAAACAGTACGACGTCATCGTCAAGCTCGAGGACAAGGACCGGCGCCAGCCCACCGATCTGACTTCGATCTATGTGCGCGGAGCCGGCGGCGGCATTACCCAGCTGTCGAATCTGGTGACCGTCAGGGAAACCGTTGCGCCGAAGGAGCTCAACCATTTCAACCGGCTGCGTGCGGCAATCATCTCCGCCAACATCGCCCCCGGTTATTCCCTGGATGAGGCGCTGGCGGTCATGGACCGGGCCGCGGCGGAAGTGCTGACGCCGGAATACCAGACTGCGCTCGACGGGCAGTCGCGCGAATTCCGTGAGTCGGGGCAGCAGCTCTACCTTGTTTTTGTGCTGGCGCTGGCATTTATCTATCTGGTGCTGGCGGCGCAGTTCGAAAGTTTCCGTGGACCGCTGGTGATCATGCTGACGGTGCCGCTTGCGGTGACCGGCGCGCTGCTGGTCATGAAGCTGACCGGCGGCACGCTGAACGTCTACAGCCAGATCGGCCTGGTGATGCTGATCGGGTTGATCACCAAGAACGGCATCCTGATCGTCGAGTTTGCCAACCAGTTGCGTGACACCGGGCGTGAAAAAACAGAAGCCCTGGTCGAAGCCTGTTCATTGCGGCTGCGCCCGATCCTGATGACCACGCTGGCCACCGTACTCGGTGCAGTGCCGCTGGCCATTGCTACCGGCGCCGGCGCGGAGTCGCGCTCCGCAATCGGCTGGGTGATCGTCGGCGGCATGAGCGTCGGCACGCTGTTCACGCTGTTCGTGATCCCCGTGGCTTATACCTACATCGTCGGCGATCGCAAAATGGTGGTGGGAGCGCCGGATGCTGCGGCTGCGCCCGTGCAATCGCCGACCCGCAGCTGATTGGTCAGGCGGAGATGGTCAGGTTGAGGCCGCGCGCAATGCGCGATCGAGCCAGCCCTGGCTGCCCGCCTGTTCGACAAACCACTGCAATGCCTTTCCCTTATGTGCGGTGCGCCAGGCAATATGCAACATCTGGCTGACCTTGGGCTCCTCGGTGCGCCGGATGACCAGGTCGCCGCGCTCGACCGCTGCGAGCGCGAGGCAGCGCGGCAGATAACCTACGCCCAATCCCATCACCTGCGCCTGCAGCTTGGCGGCGGCATCCCCCACGGTCAGGGTTTCCTGCCCCGATAGCAGGCCGGTGGTTAGCGGTGGCAGGTTGCGTGAACTGTCGGCCACGACGACGGCGCGGTGCGCGAGTATGTCCTGGCTGCGCACTGGCTCTGCTGCCGTGGCGAGCGCATGTTGCGGCGGCACTGCAAACACCCATTCGATTTCGCCAAGGCGTCGGGTCTGGTAGCCGCCACCCGCGGGTCCGTCCCCCGAGGCGCCGATGACGAGGTCTGCGCGGCCGGAGACCAGGGCATCCCAGCAGCCGCCGAGCACTTCCGGGGCAAGGCGCAATCGCGTGCTGGCACTTTCCCTAGAGAAATCCTGCGCAAGCTGCAGCAGTGCGTGTACCGGAAGGATCGCGTCATAGGCGATGCGCAGCTCTGCCTCCCAGCCGGTGGCGACGCGCTTGACCCGTGCCTCCAGTTCGCCGGCGGCGCGCAGCAGATGCCGGCCCTCATTCAACAGTTCGCATCCGGCTGCGGTCAGTTTGGCGCGATGACCGCGGCGGTCGAACAGCAGCACCTCCAGATCCTCTTCGAGTTTCTGCACGGTATAGGTGATCGCCGACGGCACGCGATGCAGTTCGTGGCCGGCGGCGGCGAAGCTGCGTTTGCGGTCGATGGCGTCGATTACCAGCAATGCGTCCAGGGAAAGTCTCATCTCCGATTCGCCCCTGATGTTTTAAACATTAAATTTCATAATAATAAATATAACATATTGTTTTTAATAATAAATATTATTCATTAAATTTGACTAATAAAGTCAAAATGTTTCGCTATCAGGTGCCGGCCAGCGCACCTACGATGCCTTCCATGCAGCAATCAACCAACGCCACCGGAAAGGAGCACGACATGCTGACACTGCGCAAAAGCCAGGACCGCGGCCACGCCAATCATGGCTGGCTCGACTCGTACCACAGTTTTTCGTTCGCGGGTTACCAGGATCCGGCACACATGGGTTATGGCCCGTTGCGGGTGATCAACGAAGACCGCGTCGCGCCGGGCGAGGGTTTCGGCATGCACGGGCATCGCGACATGGAGATCATCAGCTATGTGCTGGATGGCGGGCTTGGCCACAAGGATTCGATGGGCAACGGATCGACGATCGTTCCCGGCGACGTGCAGCGCATGAGCGCCGGCACGGGTGTGCGCCACTCCGAATTCAATCACGACCAGGCGAGCGTGACGCATTTCCTGCAGATCTGGATCGAGCCGAAGTTCACCGGCATCAAGCCGTCGTATGAGCAGAAGCATTTTTCAGTGGCGGAAAAACGCGGGCGGTTGCGCCTGATCGTCTCGCCCGACGGACGTGACGGGTCAGTGAGCCTGAACCAGGATGCGTACGTGTATGCCGGGCTGTTCGATGGCCATGAGCGCGGCGAATTGCAGATTGCTGCCGGACGCAAGACCTACGTTCACGTCGCTCGCGGGCAGCTCATTGTCAATGGCCAGGTGCTGGACGCGGGCGATGCCCTGAAAACCGGAGACGGCGCGCTGATGCTGGAGCAAGGGCGTGCGGCCGAAGTGCTGGTGTTCGATCTGCCCTGAAAACAGCGCGATTAATCAATTCAATCTGACAATACTGGAGAAAACACATGAGCAAAGTGGCAGTGGTCTATCACAGCGGTTATGGCCATACCGCAGAAATCGCCAAAGCCGTGCAGCGCGGCGCCGCTGAAACGGCCGGTAGCGAGGCGAAGCTGATCGCCGTTGGCGACATCGACAAGCACTGGAACGACCTGGCTGCGGCCGAGGCCATCATTTTCGGTGCACCGACGTACATGGGCAGCGTGTCCGCACCGTTCAAGGCGTTCATGGATGCGAGTTCCAGGGTCTGGTTTACGCAGGGCTGGAAAGACAAGATCGCCGCGGGCTTCACGCATTCCGGCAGCCAGGGCGGTGACAAGTTCAACACCATGACCCAGTTATTCACCTTCGCCATGCAGCATGGGATGGTGTGGACGGGGCTCGGGCTGCTGCCGGGCAACAACTCGAGCAAGGGGAGCGTGAACGATCTGAACCGGCTGGGCAGTTCGACCGGCCTGCTGACGCAGTCGGCGACGGATCAGGATGCCAGCGCAATTCTCGACAGTGAAATCCGTACCGCTGAGCATCTCGGCCGGCGCGTGGCGCTGCTGACGCTGCAGTTTGCCGGCGAGCGCGTTGCCGAGCCGGTGTAGCTGCAGTTGTGCTGCTGGCCGCGCGTCAGACGGCGTGACACTGTAACCTGACATCATCCTTCACCTGAATTTGAGGATCCGTTGCCGATGACACGCCTGCCTGCATTGTTCATATCTCACGGCGCGCCGACGCTGCCGCTGGAGCCCGGCCCCGCGCGTGGATTTTTTGCCGGACTCGGCGCCGGGCTGCCGCGCCCGCAGGCTATCCTGGTCCTGTCCGCACACTGGGATACCGCTATGCCTGCGGTGAGCGCGGCGACGCGACCTGAAACCATTCATGACTTCGGCGGTTTTCCCGAAGAACTGTACCGTATGCGCTATGCGGCGCCCGGCGCGCCCGAACTCGCGTCGCGCGTAGCCGGATTGCTCGAAGAAGCAGGGTGGCGGACAACGGCGTCGCCGGATCGCGGGCTGGATCACGGTGCCTGGGTGCCGCTGCGGCTGATGTACCCGGAAGCCGACATCCCCGTCACCCAGTTCGCCATCCAGAGCCGTCTGGGTCCTGAACATCATCGCGCGATGGGCGTAGCATTGCGGCCGTTGCGTGACGAGGGCGTGCTGATCATCGGATCGGGCAGCGTGACGCATAATCTGCGCGAGGTGGGCCGGCATGATTACGCGGCGGTGCCGCCGGCATGGGTCACCGAATTCAACGACTGGCTCTCCTTTGCACTGATCGAGGGCCGGGATGCGGAGTTGCTGGACTATCGCAATGTCGGACCCCACGCGGTACGCAATCATCCGACAGAAGAACATCTGCTGCCCTTGTTCGCAGCCTGGGGTGCGGCGACTCCCGGTGTGCAGCCGCGACGCATCCATGCCGGCTACACCTACGGGGTGCTGGGCATGGACGCATATCAGTTTGACTGAGGATCCGTCGGCCGGGCGCGTTCCTGCAAAGGTATGATGGCGGCCTTGCACTGCCCCCCGCCATGAACGAACCTCAGCCCCCATCGACTGCCTGGTCCCCGCTTTCGCAGCCGCTATTCCGGTCGCTGTGGATCGCCACTGTCATTTCCAACGTCGGCACCTGGATACATGAGGTCGGCGCCGGCTGGCTGATGGTGACGCTGGATCCGCACCCGGTCATGGTGTCGCTGGTACAGGCTGCCACGGCGTTGCCGATATTTCTGCTGGCGTTGCCCGGCGGTGCGCTGGCTGACATTGTCGACCGGCGGCGCTATCTGATTTTTACGCAATTGTGGATGTTGTCGGTGGCCGTGCTGCTGGCGATTACCACGGCACTCGGATGGATCAACGGGTGGGGCCTGCTGGTGTTTACGTTTGCGCTGGCCTGTGGCGCGGCGCTGAATACGCCGGCGTGGGCCGCCACATTGCCGGAACTGGTGCCGCGCGCACAATTGCAGTCGGCAATTGCGTTGAACAGTCTCGGGATCAATCTGGCGCGGGCGATCGGCCCGGCAATCGCCGGCGTGGTCGTCGCCGTGTCGGGTCCGCAGGCGGCCTTTCTGCTGAACGCGCTGTCCTTTATCGCCGTCATCATCGTGCTCTGGCGCTGGCGGCGGGAGACGCAGCCGAGCACGCTGCCGGCAGAGCGTTTTTTCGGCGCAATGCGCGCCGGTATGCGTTACGTGCGCGAGGCGACGTCGCTGCAGTTCGTGATGGCGCGTGCCGCGGGTTTTTTTGTGTTTGCCACCGGGACCTGGGCATTGCTGCCTCTGGTGGCACGCGATTCCGGCGGCGGCGCCGGTGCCTACGGCCTGCTGCTGGCCGGTATCGGCACCGGTGCGGTGACGGCGGCCATCGTGATGCCGCGGCTGCGCCGGCGCTTTACGCGGGACGCGCTGGTCAGGGGCGCGACGGTGCTGTATGCAACCGCGACGGCCGGTGTGGCTGTGGCAGATACCCTGTACGTGCTGCTGGTCGCGATGCTGGCCGGCGGCGCAGCGTGGCTCGCCGTGCTGTCCACGCTGCATGTCAGCGCACAGACTGCTG
>JAOUIN010000138.1 GCA_029883965.1 Betaproteobacteria bacterium | reverse complement strand
GCGCGCAAACGCGGCCTTGATGTCCGCAACGGTCACGCGTTCGACATTGCCGACAAAATCCTCCAGGTAGGTGATTGGCAGCCCGTAGAACCCGATAAGTCCGAGATACGCATGTATCTTGCGGTTACTGTCGATGCGCATCGGAAATCCGCCGACGATGTTCTGCTTCGAGGCCGTCAGCTCTTTTTCCGTCGGACCGTTCGCAACGAAATCGCGCAATGTCCTGCGCACCACGGTCAGCGCTTCGGTCGCCTGATCGCGACGTGTCTGCATGCCGATGATGAACGGCCCGCGCATCTGCAGCGGCGAGAAATAACTGTAGGCGGAATACGCGAGTCCCCGCTTCTGCCGGATCTCTTTGCTAATTCTGGACACGAAGCCCCCGCCGCCAAGAATGTGGTTGCCGACAAACAGAGGAAAGTAATCCGGATCGCTACGACTGATGCCCGGCGCACCGATCACGATATGGCTCTGTGCCGCCGGGTGCGACACCATGCGCGTGATCGCCTGTTCGAGCGGTTCCACCCGGGGCAGCGCCGGTGCTGCGCTGCCGGCGCGTGGCAAACCGCGTGTGACCTGTTCGGCAACAGCCTCGGCCTCGGCACGCGAAAGATCTCCCATGATCGCCACGATTGCGCGTTCGGCGACATAGTGGTTCCGGTAAAACGCAATCAGATCGTCGCGTGACAGATTGCCCACCGTGGCCACTTCGCCGGTCGAGCGCAATGCGTACGGATGCTGGCCGTAGGTCAGGCGATAAAACGTCCGCGACACCTGCGTGTCCGGCCGCAGATCTGCTTCCTTCAGCGCGCCGATCTGACGTACCTTTTCACGATCGAGCACCGCGGCGGGAAACGCAGGGGCGTGCAAAGTCCGGGAAAACACCTCCAGTGCCTGCCGGCGCCGCTGCGGATCCGACAAGGTACGCAGCGACAACCCCGCACCATCGGCGTCAAACCGTCCGCCCATCTCCGCCCCTATGTCCGCCAGACGGCGGGCAATATCATCTTCGCTCAACCCCTCCGCTCCGAGCCGCAATATCCCGTTGGTCATGGCAGCCACACCGGATTTTTCCGGCACGTCATACACGGATCCGGCGGGAAACTCCACCGAAAGGTCGATCATGGGCAGACCGCGGTTGGCAACGAAATAAACTTTCGCCCCGGAAGCGGTCTGCCAGTGTTCGATCGGCAGGATTGCGAATGCGGCCGGCGTCGCCGCCAGAAAAGCGAGCGCAGCAAAACCGGCGAAAACAGAACGCATGCTAGTTGCCATGTCGCACTCCTGCCGGCGGAGCGGCACGCTTTGGCGCGTCGTCCAGCGGTTGCGGATCGAGATACGCAACCGTCAGACGATCGTCAACGAGATACTTCTTTGCCACTTCCCGCACCTGGCTGGCGGTCACCTGCTGCAGCTTATCGATGAACAGATCAAGATCGCGATGTGAAAAACCGATGGTTTCAAGCCAGCCGATCTGCCGCGCCTGAAAGAACATCGAGTCGCGCTGATACACCTTCGCCGCGACCGCCTGGGCCTTGGCACGATCGAGCTCGTCGTCGGTAACGCCTTCCTCCACGACCCGGCGCACTTCCCGGCGCAATCCCGCCTCGATTTCTGCCGCAGTACGGCCCGTCACCGGAGCACCGCTCAGATAAAAGAATGCGGGTCCCCGGTTGACACCGTCGTAACTGGCGCTGGCGGAACTGGCGACGCGATCGGTTTTCACCAGCGTCTGCGGCAAGCGCGCCGCAGGGTTCCCGCTGAGCACGCTTTCCAGCATGTCGAATGCATACGGCTCCCAGTCTTCCGCCGGTTTTTCCATCCGCGGTACCTGATAGGCCATCAGCACATAAGGCAACTCGGCCGGCGCCTTGACCGTCAGTCGCTTCACCCCCAGCTGCGGCGGCTCCGTCTGGGGCTTGCGTGACGGAAGGACCTTGTGCGGTATTGCACCGAAATATTTCTCAGCCAGCGCAAACACTTCCGCCGGCTCGACATCGCCCACCACCACCACCGTGGCATTATTCGGCGCATACCACTTGTCATAGAACTCACGAATGTCGTCGATCGTCAGGTGCTCAAGGTCATTCATCCAGCCGATGATCGGGTTACGGTACGGGTGCACAGCCAGTGACGATGCGATGAGTCGCTCGTAAACCAGGGAACGCGGTCGATCATCGGTGCGCCAGCGCCGCTCCTCCATGACCACTTTAAGCTCCCTGGCCACCTCCTCACGGTCCAGCACCAGATTGACCATGCGATCAGCTTCCAGACGGAACGACAGCGGCAGTGCCGACTTGTGCAGCGTCTGAAAGTATCCGGTGTAATCGCGGCTGGTGAAGGCATTGTCGCGGCCGCCTGCGGCGGCGATCAGACGTGAGAACTCGCCCGCCGGCACCGTCTTCGTGCCCTTGAACATCATGTGTTCAAGAACGTGGGCCACGCCGGTAACACCATTGTGCTCGTCCATGCTGCCAATGCGATACCACACCATGCTGACCACTACCGGCGCGCGACGGTCTGTCTTGACGACAATACGCAAACCGTTGTCCAGTTTGCGCTCGGCAACATCGTCAGGCAGCTGGGCCGCGAAAACGCCGCCCGCCGGAAACGTCCATATGACCGCAACGGCAATCAGTTTCTTGATCGTGGATTTCATCATTTCCCATCGTGCGCCGGACGCTGCCGGCAGATTGAGTGTGGATTGTTCGTGCCAAAACGGAAAGACCGGCATCACAGCGACTGCGCCCTGCTAGAATTGTAACCAATTCAACGGATATTTCATCGGCGCGGCAATATTACCGTGTCGCCCTTCTCGGACCACGTCATTCATGTTTGGTTTCAACAAGAATCGAAATCCCGATGCGCCTGCAACGGGATGGCTGACCCGCCTGTCGCAGGGACTCAGCAAGAGCCGTGCGCAACTGAATGCCCGTCTGGGCGGTCTCTTCGGCGCCGGCCGCAAACTCGACGAGACGTTTTACGAAGATCTGGAAACGGTATTGCTGACCGCTGATGTCGGCGTTCCGGCGACCAATGAACTGCTCGAATCGCTGCGCGCGCGCGCGCGCAGCGAGCGCTACACCGATGCCGCCCAGTTGCGCACGGCACTGCGGGACGCGCTGCTGGCACTATTACAGCCGGCAGCACAGCCACTGGATACCGGCACCCATCACCCTTTCGTGATCATGCTCGCCGGCGTCAATGGCGCCGGAAAAACCACATCCATCGGAAAACTTGCACATTACTATCAGGCACAAGGCAAGTCCGTGCTGCTGGCCGCCGGTGACACCTTCAGGGCCGCCGCGCGCGAACAACTGGCCGCCTGGGGTGAGCGCAACAAAGTCACCGTGATTTCACAGGCATCGGGTGATGCCGCCGCGGTGATATTCGACGCCGTCAACGCAGCCCGCGCCCGCGGCATAGACATCGTCCTCGCGGATACGGCGGGTCGCCTGCCGACGCAGTTGCACCTGATGGAGGAAATCCGCAAGGTCAAGCGGGTCATCGACAAGGCGCTGCCGGGCGCACCGCATGAGGTGCTGCTGGTACTTGATGCCAACACCGGGCAGAACGCCCTGTCACAGGTCGCGGCTTTTGACAAGGCAATTGGCGTCACCGGACTTGCTCTGACCAAACTTGACGGCACCGCCAAAGGCGGCATCGTCGCCGCGATTACACACAGCCGTGCGGGCGGCAAGCCGATGCCGGTCCGCTTCATCGGAGTCGGCGAAGGCATGGACGACCTGCGCCCATTCGTCGCTGAAGAATTCATTGCCGCCTTGCTCGACACGTGACACAAATCGTACTCAGCGGCGTTCACAAACGCTATCCGGGCGGCCACGAAGCGCTGGCGAATATTTCGCTGGCGATTAATGCCGGTGAGCTGGTTTTCGTCACCGGGCATTCCGGCGCCGGCAAAAGCACGCTGCTCAAGCTGATTGCGGCAATCGAGCGCCCCTCCACCGGCTCGGTCATCGTCAACGGCCAGAACATCGGCACATTGCGCGCCCGCGGCATTCCGTTCCTGCGCCGCCATCTTGGCCTGGTTTTTCAGGATCACAAACTGCTGTTCGACCGCAGCGTTATTGACAACGTACTGCTGCCGCTGGACATCAACGGGTTCGACCGCCGGGAAGGCACGCGCCGTGCCCGCGCAGCGCTCGACAAAGTCGGCCTGCTGCACAAGGAAAAAGCGCAGCCGATCACCCTGTCCGGTGGCGAACAACAGCGGTTGTGCATCGCGCGGGCCATCGTGCACCGGCCTGCCATATTGCTGGCCGACGAGCCCACCGGCAACCTCGATGCCGATTACGCGACCGAAATCGGTGTGCTGTTCCGCGACTTCAACCAGGTGGGTGTCACCGTGGTGCTGGCCACGCATGACATGCAACTCGCGGCCAGGCTCAATCCGAGACTGATCGAAGTTCGCGCGGGAAGGCTGGCCGCATGAGACGCTGGCTCGCGGCGCATTGGCGTGCATTTTCCGCAACGCTCGCCCGGTTCGCCGGTGCCCCTCTGACCAGCCTGCTCAACGTCACCGTCATCGGTACCGCGCTCGCGCTGCCACTGGGGTTTTACCTGGTGTTGTCGAACCTGCAGGGACTGGCGCGGGATTACTCACCCCAACCGCAGGTCAGCATTTTTCTGAACATTGACGCGCAGGAGGCCGACGTCCGGGAGATCACGCAGCGGCTCAAATCCCAACCCGGCATTGCCGGTTTCCGCTTCGTGCCGCGCGATCAGGCGCTGAAATCCCTGCAATCGCGCACCGGCCTTGGTGACGTGATCGCCGGGCTGGGGCAAAACCCGCTGCCGGACGCTTTTGTCGTCGACGCCGGCCGCAAAGCGACAGCGCTGGAATCGTTGCGTGCCGAATTTGCACGCTGGCCCAAGGTGGCCGAAGTGCATGTTGACTCGGACTGGGCGCGGCGCCTTGACAGCCTGCTCGCGCTGGGCCGCTACGCAGTGCTGATGCTGGCCTCGGCGCTCGCGCTCGCCTTGGTTGCCATTACCTTCAACACCATCCGCCTGCAGATCCTGACCCAGCGCGACGAAATCGAAGTCGCCAAGCTGATCGGCGCCACCGACGGTTATATACAGCGTCCCTTTCTGTACCTGGGGAGCCTCATCGGCTGCACTGGCGGCGCCGTTGCCTGGCTGATGGTCTGGGGCGCATTGTGGGTCTTCAACGGTCAGCTGCGCCCGCTTGCGGAACTCTATGGCATCCCGCTGACGCTGGCACATCTGAACGGCAGCGACAGCATGGCCACGCTGTTGTTCGCCGGCGGGCTCGGGTGGTTTGGTGCGTGGCTCTCCGTGCGCCGTCACCTGCACCACTACAATCCGTCGTAAGCATTTGTTTTTAAATATTTTTTAATGGCGTTTCTCGGGGAACTCCGGGGTCGATTGGCACTCTTATATTGAGAGTGCTAAACTTCGACACATGAAGGAGATCGCGATGAACGCTATTGCATTACCCGTACCTTCCGCCTCAGGCAGCCTGGACAGCTATATCCAGACGGTGAACCGCTTCCCGCTGCTGACGCAGGAGCAGGAGACCGATTATGCGCGCCGCTTGCGCGACACCGGCGACATCGAGGCTGCGCGTCATCTGGTCGTATCGCATTTGCGTCTGGTGGTGTCGATCGCACGCGGCTATGTCGGGTATGGCCTGCCGCAGGCCGATCTGATCCAGGAAGGCAACATCGGTCTGATGAAGGCCGTCAAGCGTTTCGATCCTGAACGCGGTGTGCGCCTGGTGTCGTTCGCGATGCACTGGATCCGCGCCGAAATACACGAGTTTGTGTTGCGCAACTGGCGCCTGGTCAAGATCGCGACCACCAAGGCGCAACGCAAACTGTTCTTCAATCTGCGCAGCATGAAAAAAGGACTGGGGACGCTGGGTGCCGATGAAGTGCAGACAGTGGCGCGTGACCTCGGCGTCAAACCCGAAGAAGTCGTCGAGATGGAAACGCGACTTGGCGGCCGGGACATGTCACTCGAGCCGGTCGGCGACGACGAGGCCGAGCAGTATGCCCCGATTGCCTATCTGACAGCGGACGACGCCGAACCGGACGCAATTCTGGAAGCCACGCAGACCGCGCGCCTGCGCAGCGAAGGCCTGGAAAAAGCGCTGGCCGGTCTGGACGCGCGCAGCCGGCGCATCATTGAAGCCCGGTGGCTCGCCGAAAAAGATTCGGCAACGCTGCATGACCTGGCCACGGAATTCGGTGTTTCTGCCGAGCGCATCCGCCAGATCGAAGCCAAGGCCA
>JAOUIN010000137.1 GCA_029883965.1 Betaproteobacteria bacterium | reverse complement strand
GCTGCAGGTGCCGCCGGTGCCTCAGCGGGCAATGCAATGACCATTGCCTATACCAACCCGACCACCAACCTCGGCAATATCAGCGGCACCGTGAAACTGCTTGAGGAATTCGGTGACTCGCGCGTGCTCTCCAGTCCGAAGCTGATGGCCATGAACAACCAGACCGCGCTGCTCAAGGTCGTCGACAACCTGGTCTATTTCGAGATCAAGGCCGATACCACTACGCCAACCACCGGTCCCACCCTGACCACGTTCAACACCTCCGCAAAGACCGTTTCCGTCGGGGTCGTGATGGGCGTCACGCCGCAGATCAATGAAGACGGCCGGGTATTGCTCAACGTGCGCCCCACGGTTACCCGCCTGAACACTTCACAGCCGTTCGTCAACGATCCCAATCCGAGCCTGTGCGACGCCACCCGCACCAACTGCATCGCCAACCCGGTACCGCAGGTTCAGGTCCGCGAAATGGAATCGGTATTGCAGGTGGTCAGCGGGCAGACCGTCATTCTTGGCGGACTGATGCAGGATGCGTCCAACAACCAGCGCGAGCAACTGCCGGGGGCGAGCAATCTGGGACGTTTCGGCGACCTGTTCGCGTTTCGCAACCAGAGTGTGCGCAAAAGCGAACTGGTCATTTTCCTGCGCCCCACCGTCGTGACCAATCCTACGCTGGCCAGCGAAGAGCTGCAGTTTTTCCAGCGTTTCCTGCCGCAACCTGCATCAGCCGCTGCTCCGGCACCCAAACCAGCGCCCAAGCCAGCGCCATGAGTCTGCTGATGAAGGCCTTGGAAAAGGCCGCCAAGGATCGTGGTGACGCGCAGCAAAAGGAGCCGGATGCCACAGCGCCCGGGATGGCACCTTACGCACCACCTGCACCGCCTGCGCCATCACCGTCCGCTCCCGCAAAAAAAGAGCCTGCGGCAGAACTTACGCTGGAACCGCTGGTTTCACCGACGCCGCAACCGGCACAGACCAAGCCAGCTACGCCATCGACAGGCAACCCTGCGAGCAGCGGCAGCAGCGCACGTGATCAGGCACGTGCCGCCACCGTCATGCAGGCGGCTGCCACACCCGCAACCGCGCCGCGCATCCGCCCGGTCCTGGCCATTGGCGTGATCGCCGGCGTCGTCGCGCTGGGCCTGGCCATTTACGTTTATCTGCAAATCACGAACCCGGGGCTGTTTATCCGCCAGCAACCGGCGCCGGCCCGACCGCCCGCACCGCTGGCCCAGGGACCCGCGCCGGTACAGCCACCGATCGCGACGGGCGCGGTCGTGGCTCCCGCCGGCACGCCAAGCGCGACCCCCGAGCGTCCGCGCGAAGCCGAGCCAGCGCCTGCACCGCGCGCCGCGCCCCGCGCACCAGTGACTGCAAATGCCCCGACGGAGCAACGCAACAGTATCCGCGTCAGCACCGGAACCCCGGAACCGCAACTTGATTCCCGCCTGCCGCAAGCCTATGCCGCATTGCAGTCCGGCAATCTCGATGCCGCGCGTCAGTTCTATGGCGACGTGGCACGTGCGGAGCCGAAAAACATCAATGCCCTGCTTGGACTGGCAGCAGTCGCCATGCAGGAAAGCAAGCCCGACGATGCCAGCCGCCTGTATTTCAGCGTACTGGACCTGGAACCGCGCAATGCCTACGCACAAACCGGGTTGATTGCCCTGATGGGCCGGGCCGACCCGGTGTCCGCGGAAACGCGTCTGAAACAATTGATTGCGCGCGAGCCCGTCGCTTCTCTTTATTTCACACTGGGCAATCTGTACGGTGACCAGTCGCGCTGGCCCGAAGCACAACTGGCTTATTTCCAGGCGCACCAGCTGGAGCCGGCGAATCCTGACTACGCCTACAACCTCGCTGTCGGCCTGGAGCATGTCGGCCAGTCAAAACTGGCCGCAGGTTTTTACCAGCGGGCCGTGGCACAGGCGCAAGCCAAAGGCCGTGCCGGCTTCAATCTGGGGCAAGCGCAGGACCGCATCCGCCAGCTCGCCGTGCGACCGGAATAGCCGGTCCGGAATTACCGCGATGGCCGAACAACGAAAGAAACTGCGGCTGGGTGAATTGCTGGTGCAGCAGGGGCTGATCACCAAGGACCAGCTCGCCATCGTTCTCGCCGAACAGCGCAACAGCAACATTCCCATCGGCCGCCTGATGGTGCGGCTCGGCTTCGTCACCGAAACGGCGATTCGCGACATCATGGCGCGGACCGTCGGGCAGGAGTCCATCGACCTTGCCCAGGTCGTTGCCGACTCGGAAGCCCTCAGCCTGGTACCGGAGGATTTTGCACGCCGCAATCACCTGCTGCCAATTGCCTACGATCCCGTGGACCAGGTGTTGACCATCGCAACGACCGAGATTTTCAACGTGGTCGCGCTCGACCAGTTGCGCGCCATGCTCGGCTCGCAAATGGAGCTGAAGACGCAACTCGCGGCAGAAGCGCAACTCAGCGATTACATTGACCAGTTCTACGGCCATGAACTGTCGGTCGACGGGATACTCACCGAAATCGAAACCGGCGAGATCGATTATGAAAGCCTGCAGGCCGGAGGCGACGAGTACACACAGCCGATGGTGCGGCTGGTCAACGCCATCCTGGTCGATGCCGTCAAGCGCGGCGCCTCCGACATCCATTTCGAGCCGGAATATGCGTTCCTGCGCATCCGCTACCGCATTGACGGCGTGCTCGAAACGGTGCGCAGCCTGCATAAGACCTACATGCCCGGCATCACCGTGCGCGTCAAAGTCGTCAGTGACATGAACATCGCCGAGACCCGGGCGCCGCAGGACGGCCGCCTGTCGCTGACGCTCAATGGCCGCCCGATTGATTTCCGCGTGTCCACGCAGCCGACGATCTACGGCGAGAACATCGTGCTGCGGGTGCTGGACCGCGAAAAATCCATCGTCAACCTGGATCGCATGAACCTGTCGCGCGAAACGATGGCGAAACTGGAGCTCATGCTGGCGCGGCCTGAAGGCATACTCGTGGTCACGGGCCCCACCGGCAGCGGCAAGACCACGACGCTGTACTCGCTGCTTGCACAGGTCAATGACGAAACCGTCAACATCATGACGCTGGAGGACCCGGTCGAGTACCCGCTGACGCTGATGCGCCAGACCTCGGTGAGCGAGGTAGCGCGCATGGATTTTGCCAACGGCATCCGCTCGATCATGCGCCAGGATCCGGACATTATCCTCGTCGGCGAGGTGCGCGACCGCGAAACCGCGGAGATGGCCTTCCGCGCGGCCATGACGGGCCACCAGGTTTTCACTACGCTGCACACCAATTCCGCACTGGGCGCTTTTCCGCGTCTGCTCGACATCGGCATCCAGCCCGACATCATGGCGGGCAATATCATCGGCGTTATCGCACAACGGCTGGTGCGGGTGTTGTGTTCCCATTGCAAAGAAGCTTATGCCCCGTCCCTGGAAGAGCGTTCGCTGCTGGGCCCTACCGGTGATACGACATCGTTCCTTTACCGGCCCGTAGGCTGCAAACATTGCGCCAACAAGGGCTACCGCGGGCGCACGCCGATCATGGAACTGCTGGTCATGGACGGCGACATGGACGAACTCGTCGCACGACGCGCCACCGCGAAAGAGCTGCGCGCCGAAGCCGTCTCCAAAGGATTTCGTTCGCTGGCCGAGGAAGGTCTCAGCCGCGTGCTTGAAGGCACCACCAGCCTTGCCGAGGTTGCACGCACGGTGGACCTGACAGGACGTCTGCGTCAATGACCACCGCCTGTTTCCGGGCATACGCTTAACCGGGCCGCTGAACCGTGCCTTCATTCGAATACAGAGCTATCGACAAGACCGGCAGACAGGCCCGCGGCGGTCTGGACGCAGTCAACGAAATCGACCTCGAGCTGCGGTTGCGACGCATGGGGCTGGACCTGATCGCCTGCAAACCGGTCGACCGCCAGACGTCATCCACACTGGCCGCCGGCGGCGCAATAACCCGACAGGATCTGGTGAATTTCTGCTTTGACATGGAGCAGATGGTGCGCTCCGGCATTCCCATCCTGGATGGACTGCGCGACATGCGTGACACCATCGACTCTCCCCGGTTTCGCGAAGTCCTGACGATCATGACCGAGGACATGGAGGCGGGCAACGTGCTGTCGCAGTGCATGGCCTCGCATGCTGATGTGTTTGACCGCGTGTTCATCAACCTGATACGCGCCGGCGAACAGTCCGGCCAGTTGCCTGAAGTGTTCAAGAATCTCGCGGACACCATCCGCTGGCAGGACGAACTGATTTCGCAAACCAAACGCTTGCTGATGTACCCGACGCTGACGCTGGTGGTGGTACTCGCGGTTATGGGAGCCCTGCTGGTATTCCTGGTGCCGCAGATTGCCCAGTTGTTCAAATCCATGGGCATGGCCCTGCCGATGCAGACCAGGGCGCTGTTGGCGGTTTCTGAATTCACCAAGGACTTCTGGCTGCCCATCGTACTGCTGCCGATCATTGCAATCGTCACTGTGGTTGTGGTGGTCAGACGCTCGGACCAGGCTGCGTATCTTTGGGATTATGCCAAGCTGCGGATCCCCGTCATCGGACCGATCCTGCAGAAGATCATCCTGTCGCGCTTCGCCAATACTTTCGGCCTGATGTACCGTTCGGGGATCACGGTGCTCGACGCGATACGAATCAGCGAGGACGTCGTCGGCAACCGCGTTGTTGCGGACGGGCTGAACCGCGCCGTCCAGCAAGTGTCCGGCGGCGCAGGACTTACCGAGACCTTTCAGAATCTGGGATTGTTCCCGCCGCTGGTGATCCGCATGCTGCGGGTCGGCGAAAGCACCGGCGCACTCGATGTCGCACTTGCCAACGTCACATATTTTTATAATCGCGACGTCAAGGATTCGGTGGACAAAGGCATGAAAATGCTGGGTCCTGCATTAACGCTGGTGCTGGGCGGCCTGATTGCCTTTGTCATCTGGGCAGTGCTGGGACCTGTCTATGATATTCTCGGCAAACTGAAATTTTAGCCGCGGGGCACCCTCCTCCCCATCATGGCCAACAAACTTCTACTCTGCATTTCGGCAAGCCAGGCAACCGCCGCGCGTTGGCGGAGCGGGCGCCTGACCGATTGCACCGTATTCGAAAACAGCGAAGCCGGTGTTGCGGAATTCAGGGACTACGCAGCGACTTCCGGCAATACACCGGCATTTGTAATCGTCGATGCCGTCGAAGAAGACTACCGCGTTGAAACCCTGCCGCACGCCACCGGGTCGGATCGGGCGCAAATGGTTGATCGCAAGTTGCGCCAGTATTACCGCGGATCGCCTTACGCTGCAGCGTCCCTCATCGGACGCGACAGCAGTAAACGGCGTGATGACCGGTTCCTGTTTTCGGCGCTGACCAATGCGGAAATGGTTGACCCGTGGCTGGCTGTGCTGACCGAGTGCGGACTGCCGGTCGGCGGCGTGTATCTGCTGCCGATGGTGACTGCGGGACTGGTCGAGGCCCTCGGCGAAAAAACCGGCAACGTGCTGCTGGTCGCGGTGCAGCCGGTCGGCATCCGGCTGACGTTCTACCGCGCCAACGCGTTCCGTCTCAGCCGCCTCAGCCGCAGCGACACGGCAGCAGATGCCCGGGATCGGGCCGTTATCGACGAGATTTCAAATACCCGGCTCTATCTTCACGCGCTGCGCGCCGCGACACTGGACGAGCCGGTCTCCGTCGTTCTGCTCGATCATGCGGACGAACTCGGTGACACTACGCGGGCGATCCGTGAAGATAACCCCAATCTGCAATGTAAGTACGTTGACCGTGCCGCAATTGCATCGCTGCTGAAAGTCGATCCGGAGTTGCTCGCACTTTCGCCCTCGGTTCTCTATCTGCAGCTATTGGGCGCGAGGGTTCCAAGCAACAATCTCGCTCCCGTCAAGGTAACGGCCGGGTTTCAGCGGTATCAGATGCGTCGCCAGTTGCTCGTCGCCAGTGCGGCGGTCGCTGTCATCGGCATCGTCTGGTCCGGATACAACATCGGGGAACAATATACCCTGCAAAGCCGGACCGAGGACGTTGCCCGCCAGACGGCACGCGTCAATGCCGAGTATCAAAAGGCGACGCAGCAGTTTCCGACGGCACCCACGACCGCCGAGAATCTGCGCAAAGCGACCGAGCTTGCGGACCGGTTGCGGAGCACGGAGGCACGGCCCCAGGGCTTCCTCGAAGTGATCATGCGCGCTTTGGCATCCAGTCCCGACATCACGCTGACGGAACTCGGCTGGCAGTACCGCCCGGGGGAGTTCGAGACGGGCGCCGGTGCGGTTGGCGCGACTGGTACAGCAACGCCGGCGCCTGCGCCCGGCGTTG
>JAOUIN010000136.1 GCA_029883965.1 Betaproteobacteria bacterium | reverse complement strand
CAGGGCGCTGGCTGCCGCGCTGAGATAAAAAAACGGTGGCTTGTCCATGAAGGGTTCGCCGGCGATCCGCGGGATGATCCAGCCGCCGCCTTGCAGGATTTCGTAGACGGCACCGAAGGTGTAGGCCTCATCAGGCTTCCACGGATCATGGGCGACCAGCCCGGGTAGCAGCCAGGCCAGACAGAGCACGGCAATCAGCAGAGGGCGCAGCGCAACTTTCAATGCGGGTACTCGTTATAGTTGTGGCGGGCAATTATCGCATCCACAGGCGCTTTCTACGCGCGTTTTCATACGCCCGATCTGTCCCGCATTTCATTCGACGATTTTAAGCGCCTGGCCTGCGGCGGGTTCGCCTTTGGGGTAGAGCCCGTTGATGACGCGCAGGTGCCCTTCGGCAAAACGACCCAACGGCGAAGTTCGCGCGAGTTCGGCGAAGGTCAGTCCGGCAGGTGCGGTGATGATGCGCACGCGCATGGGCTTCGCCAGTCCGCGTTCCTGTGCCGTGATCGCATGAAAGCTGTGCAGGCTTTCGTTCATGGCTGTTTCGTGCTGCTGAAATGCGGCTGCCGAATTGGCCTGCAAGCCGATCGCGAAAGCGCTCTTTCCGAGGAACACGACGGCGATGCGCGTAGGTTTGCCTGCGATCGTGAGGTCGGTGATTGCCGCCCGCAGTCCGGCGATGGTCAGTGGCGAGACCGTGCTGCCAGCACCCAGCTTCAGTATCTTGCGCAACGTATCCGCGGGCGCGCCTGTTGCCGGCCCGGCACTACGGAGGTCGATCAGGGCATTGTGGTCGGGGCTCCGCGCGGCGACGTTCTGCGCATTGTTCTGTACGCGCCAGCCGGCCGGGAAACGCAGGGTCAGGCCGAGATCGGTGTGATAGAAGATGTTGTCGCGCACGATGCCCTGTGCCGGGCTGTCGGCAAAAACCATGCGATCCACGCGTTGCATGAACTCTTCGCGGTTAATGCGGTTTTCCGTGCCTTTTATCCTGCCGGCTTCGCGCACAACCTCCTGCAGCCGGGTGTCGTTGTCGGGATGCGACGCAAACAGGCCATGATAGGCGCGCGGTTCGCGGCCTTCCGCCTTGGCGACTTCCGCGTCGAACAGTTCCTGGTCCTTGAGGACGCCAACCACGCGGATCATGGCCTGGGGGTCGTAGCCGGTGCGGGCCAGATACTCGGCGCCCAGGCGGTCGGCTTCGAGTTCGTGTTCACGGCCGTAACCTGACAACAGTGCGCTGCCCAGCGCATTGATCAGCATGTCGCCACCGGCGTTGCGTATCTGCGGCACGAATATCTGCAATAACGATACGCCTACATTGGCCGCGGTCGTGGCTGAAATCTGCTGTACTGAATGGCGCGCGGTGACGTGGCCGATTTCGTGACCGAGTACGGCGGCGAGTTCTGCTTCGGAGTTCAGATAGGCGAGGATGCCGCGGGTAATATAAATATAGCCGCCCGGCAGCGCGAACGCGTTGACCTGCGGCGAGTCGACGACCAGAAACTGATACTGGAGTCCGCTGCGATGGCTGGTCCCGGCCAGGCGCTGACCGATGTCGTTGACGTAGCGCTGCAGCGCCGGATCGTCATAGATGCCGTACTGCTCGCGGACTTTTTTGTCTTCGCTGCGTCCGATGCTGACTTCCTGCGACTCGGACATGGTCACAAAGTCAGGTGTGCCGCTGACCGGATTTACTGCGCAACTTCCGATTGCGAGCATGCCGAACAGCGCACCCGTCCGGATTAGTAGTAGTAGGCGCATGGGCGGATTTTAACTTGGGGCCGGATGTGCAGCGTTCGTTGCTCCGGGATGGTGCGTCTGCGCACAAAACGGTGCAGCGTCGCACTGTTTTGTGGCGTCCGTTGCGGCTTAATCAACGTTGGTCACTGTGCCTGTCGACGGGCATGCGGCTCAACGTACAGATACTTCCTTATTAAAAACAATCATTTGTGCAGCGTGCCTGGCCACCGGGATCAGGCTGGCACGGTTGCTGCAATACCGGTTGCAGGAACACACAACAATTCAGGAGAACCGGCATGTCAGCATTCAAAGATCCTTTCGACGCCAGCACATCACTGACCCGCGGCTGTTCTTGCGGGCAGCATCACAGCGAGGCCGCGCACCAGGCCGATCTCGCCGGGCAGACCACCGACAGCGAACTGTTGGGCAACCGGGTGGTGGAAGCTGCCGTGATGCGCGCGCTGTTCCCGCACGATGCAACGCGCCGGCGTTTCCTGAATGCCGTGGGCGCGAGTACTGCGATGGCGGCGATTTCCACGTTCTTCCCGATGGGCATGGCAAAGGAGGCTTTCGCGCAGACTGGCAAGCTGGAAAAAACCTCGCTGAAAGTCGGATTCATTCCGATCACCTGTGCGACGCCGATCATCATGTCGCAGCCCATGGGTTTCTACGCGCGGCAGGGCCTTAACGTCGAAGTGGTGAAGACCGCCGGCTGGGCGGTAGTGCGTGACAAGACCATCAACAAGGAATACGACGCCGCACACATGCTGTCGCCGATGCCGCTGGCGATCACGCTGGGTGTGGGTGCCAATGCGCTGCCGTACACGATGCCCGCCGTGGAGAACATCAACGGCCAGGCGATCACGCTGGCGATCAAGCACAAGGACAAGAAAGACCCGAAGTCGTGGAAAGGTTTCAAGTTCGCCGTGCCTTTCGACTATTCGATGCACAACTATCTGCTGCGCTATTTCCTGGCCGAGCACGGCATTGATCCGGACAAGGATGTACAGATCCGCTCGGTACCGCCACCCGAGATGGTAGCCAACCTGCGTGCCAACAACATCGACGGTTTCCTCGCGCCGGACCCGGTGAACCAGCGTGCAGTGTATGACGGCGTGGGTTACATCCACACGCTGACCAAGGACATCTGGGATGGTCATCCGTGCTGCGCATTTGCGGCGAGCAAGGAATTCGTCACCACGATGCCCAATACCTACCGCGCACTGCTGAAGTCGATCATGGAGGCCACCGCGTTTGCATCGAAGCAGGAAAACCGCAAACAGATCGCCGAAGCCATCGCGCCTGCGAACTACCTCAATCAGCCGGTGACGGTGGTCGAGCAGGTGCTGACCGGCACCTTTGCCGACGGTCTCGGCAACATCCGCAAGGAACCGAACCGCATCGATTTTGATCCATTCCCCTGGCATTCCTTCGCCGTTTGGATACTGACCCAGATGAAGCGCTGGGGCCAGCTGAAGGGCGACGTGGATTACGCCAAGGTAGCGCGCGAGGTGTATCTCGCCACCGATGCCGCAAAGCTGATGAAGGAAGTCGGCATGAAGCCGCCGACCGCTACCAGCAAGAAATTCACGGTGATGGGCAAGGAGTTCGATCCGGCCAAACCCGACGCGTATCTGAAGAGTTTTGCGATCAAGAGTACCTGAGCTCAAGGCATGAAAAGGGAGCTTCTGAAATGAGTCGATTGATGAACTGGCGAGCGCCGATGCTGTCGCTGCTCGTGTTTTTCCTGGGGATCGGTGTATGGCATGCGCTGACGTTGCCGACGGCCGCGCCGCAGACGGTGAATGACGAGTATGCGGCGCTGGTCGGCGCGGCGGCGGCCACCGGGCAGAAATCGGCCTTTCCGACTCCGGCGGACTTCGGCAAAAAGGTCTGGCAGCACCTGAACGAGCCGTTCTACGATCGCGGGCCCAACGACAAGGGCATCGGCATACAGCTCGGCTATTCGATCGGCCGCGTGCTGGTCGGTTACCTGCTGGCAGCACTCGTGGCCGTGCCGCTGGGTTTTCTGATCGGCATGTCGCCGACAGTGTACCGTGCACTGGATCCGTTCATTCAGGTGCTGAAGCCGATATCGCCGCTGGCCTGGATGCCGCTCGCGTTGTTCACGCTGAAGGACAGCGCGGTGTCGGCGATTTTCGTGATTTTCATCTGCTCGGTGTGGCCGATGCTGATCAATACTGCCTTTGGTGTCGCCAGTGTGCGTCGTGAATGGCTGAACGTCGCGCGCACTCTGGAAGTCGGTTCGTTCCGCACTGCATTCCGGGTGATCCTGCCGGCCGCCGCGCCAACCATCATGACCGGCATGCGCATCTCCATCAGCATTGCGTGGCTGGTGATCGTGGCTGCGGAAATGCTGGTCGGCGGCACCGGCATCGGCTACTTCGTCTGGAACGAGTGGAACAATCTGTCGATTACCAACATTCTGACGGCGATTCTATCCATCGGCCTGGTCGGCATGATGCTGGATCTGATGATGGCGAAGCTGACCAAGCTCGTCACGTTTGCGGAATAGGGGATTGATATGAGCGAGCCACTGATCCGCATTGAAGGCATCAGCAAACAATTCACCGGCCGCGATGGCGCCGTGACCACGGTATTCGAGGATTTGCACTTCTCCGTCGATCCCGGCGAGTTTGTCTGCCTGATCGGCCATTCCGGCTGCGGCAAAACCACCATCCTCAACGTGCTGTCGGGGCTGGATCAGACATCTTCGGGATACGTTTTTGTCGGCGGCCGCGAAGTCAGCGGCCCCAGCCTGGACCGCGCGGTGATTTTCCAGAGCCATGCATTGATGCCCTGGCTGACGGTCATGGGCAACATCGCGTTTGCTGTGTCCTCGCGCTGGCCGGAGTGGAGCAGGGAAAAGGTACGCAAGCACTGTCAGGAGTACATCGATCTGGTCAATCTGACCGGTTCGGAGAAAAAGCGCCCGGCCGAACTTTCCGGCGGCATGAAGCAGCGCGTCGGTATCGCCCGCGCACTGTCGATCCGGCCGAAGATGCTGCTGATGGACGAACCGTTCTCTGCGCTTGATGCGCTGACGCGCGGCGTGCTGCAGGAAGAAGTGCTGCGCATATGTGCCGAGACCAAGCAGACCGTGTTCATGATCACTCATGATGTGGACGAGGCGATTCTTCTGGCTGACAAGATCGTGCTGATGACCAACGGCCCGCACGCGAAAATCGCCGAGATTGTCGTCAACACCATGCCGCGCGCTCGTACTCGGCACGACCTGCACAAGCATCCGCATTACTACCGCATTCGCAACCACCTGATCGATTTCCTGGTGGACCGTTCGAAGGCTTTTGCCGGAGACTCGCCCGACTACGATCCGAGGCATCCGCCGCTGGTGAGGCCGGGGCTGGATGCAACGGATGCGGTGGCGGCGGATGTTGCCAAGCCGCTGATGCCGGCCAAGCCGCTGGTTGCGGTGGCTGGATAACCCCGATTTTTTACCAAAAGGAGATAAGCATGAACAAGAATGATGCGCCGGAAGCACTGCTGGCCGCGGCCAGCATGGCCAGGCCGATGACGCGCAATGATGTTACCGAGCTGGTGGTCGAGGCGAAGATCAAGCAGGGTCTGACCTGGGACAAGATTGCCGCAACCGTGGGCGCGAGCAAGGAATGGACGACGGCCGCACTGCTCGGCCAGATGCAGATGACCAAGGAACAGGCGGCAGCCGCAGGCAAGCTGCTTGGCCTGTCGCCTTACGCTGTGCTGTTGTTGCAGCAGGTGCCGTACAAAGGCTCATTGCCGACTGCGGTGCCGACGGATCCGCTGATCTACCGATTTTACGAACTGGTCAGCGTCTACGGTACGACCTTCAAGGAACTGATCCACGAAGAATTCGGCGACGGCATCATGAGCGCGATCGATTTCAAAATGGATCTGCAGCGCGAAGCCGACCCCAAGGGCGATCGGGTGCAGATTGTCATGAGCGGCAAGTACCTGCAGTACAAAACCTACTAAGCGCGCGCAAATTAACTACCGCTCTCATTACGCGGGATGAAACGGCGGATTTCCAGCCGTTTCATCCCGTTTCTATTTTCCACACAGGAGTTTGTCCATGACAACTGATCGCAGAAAGTTTCTCAAGGGCGGCGCGATTGCCGCGACCGGTGGCGCAATCGCCGGATTTCCGATGATTTCGCGGGCGCAGTCCGCGCAGACCTTTACCTGGAAGATGACCAGCGCGTACCCCAAGGGTGCGCCGTTCTATATGGACGGCCCCGGCAGCGCGACAGACCTCGCGAAACGCATTGAGGTGATGTCGGGCGGCCGGCTGAAGATTCAGGTGTTCGGCGCCGGCGAACTGATCCCGGCGCTGGAGGGGTTTGACGCCGTGCGCTCCGGCACCGTCGAAATGAATCATGCGAACAGCTACTTCTGGACCGGCAAGACCTTTGCCGCGCAGTACTTTACCGCGGTGCCTTTCGGTCTCAATTTTCAGGGCATGAACGGCTGGCTGTATGACGGCGGCGGGCAGGCGCTGTGGAACGAGGTTTATGCGCCCTTCGGCATGGTAGCCCTGCCCTGCGGCAACACCGGTGTGCAGATGACCGGCTGGTTCAAAAAGGAAATCAAATCGGTGGCGGACTTCAAGGGGCTGAAGATGCGCATCCCCGGCCT
>JAOUIN010000135.1 GCA_029883965.1 Betaproteobacteria bacterium | reverse complement strand
CGTCGTTTTCATAAATAGGGGAACCGCGAACTGTTAGATTCAGCCAAGGCCGGGCCGGCTGGATTAACCGCATCGGCGGTTGCACGCGCCCTTAACAGAATACGCCCGTATGTTAAGCTAATCAGGTTGAATCTGACGTTTACGGCACTTTTGCTTGCAAAAGGCTGCCGTAATCCTGCCTGTCTGCATTGGGCCAACCGGCAGGGGCACAGGTATTTTTCGGAAAATTGATGCCGGTCAATTTGTTTTGGTCCTAACATGCGGAAGCTTACGCCAGTTGCAACGGGAATAAATCAACGGGCGAATAATCCCGACTTCCGTTGTTGTTCAATAACTTAGGAGGAGCAAGATGAAAATCAAGCATATATTGTCCAGCGGCGCGTTGTCCGTCGTGGCCGCGGTGGCGTTCGGTATCCAGCCGGCCGCTGCCTGGGAGCCGTCCAAACCGGTGGAGTTCATCATCCCGGCAGGTACGGGTGGTGGTGCCGATCAAATGGCGCGTCTGGTTCAGGGTATCGTTGCCAAGCACAACCTGATGAAGCAGCCCATAGTGCCCGTGAACAAGAGCGGTGGTGCGGGCGCAGAAGGCTTTCTGGATGTGAAGGCTTCCAAGGGGGATGCGCACAAATTCATCATCACCCTTTCAAATCTGTTCACGACCCCGATGGCAACCGGCGTGCCCTTCAACTGGAAAGATCTCACCCCGGTGTCGATGCTGGCGCTGGATAACTTCGTGCTCTGGGTTAACGCGGATGAGCCCTACAAGTCGGCAAAGGACTATCTGGCAGCCGTTAAGAAAGGTGGTCCGAACACTTTCAAGATGGGCGGTACCGGATCGAAGCAGGAAGACCAGATCATCACCGTTGCGATTGAGAAGGCCGCCGGCGTCAAATTCACCTATATCCCGTTCAAGGGCGGTGGTTCAGTGGCGACCCAGCTTGTAGGCAAGCACATCAACTCCAGCGTCAATAACCCGATCGAGGCCGTGGCACACTGGCGCGCGGGAAAACTGCGGCCGTTGTGCGTGTTTGACGACCAGCGCATGCCGTACAAGGGCAAGGTCACGGATACGCAGTCGTGGAATGACATTCCGACCTGTAAAGAGGCGGGTGTGCCGACGGATTACACGATGCTCCGCGGCATTTTCATGCCGGCTGGCGTGCCCAAGGAAGCTGTCGCGTTCTACGTCGATCTGTTCGCCAAGGTGCGTGCGACACCGGAGTGGAAAGAGTTCATGGAGCGTGGCGCATTCAACCAGACCGCCCTCACGGGGCAGGCGTACGCGGATTGGGTTGCCAAGGCCGAGACGCTGCACCATGGTCTGATGAAAGAGGCCGGGTTCCTGGCCAAGTAATCCAGGAGGGTTACGGACGGGCCCCGCGCCCGTCCGCCTCTTGTGTATTGTTCAAGTTGATGTTCGAGGTCACCAATGAGTGAGCGGGGGAGTGGTACGTCGGCGGAATCCGGAATTTCGCAACGATCAGCTGAACTGGTCGTCGCATTGCTGACGCTCGCGGCGGGCATCACCGTGGCTGTTGCCAGCTATAAGTTGGGCGCGCGTTGGGGCAGTGACGGCCCGCAGGCGGGGTATTTTCCCTTCTATATCGGATTGCTGATTTGTATCGGCAGTATCGCCAATTTCGTCGCCGGTTTGCGCGTAAATGCCGGAGCCGGGGGACTGCTTTTTGTCCACTGGGCAGGCCTGCGGCGCGTGGCGGCCGTTCTGCTGCCGGCGATGGTTTATGTGGCCGGTATCTATCTGGTCGGCATTTATGTGTCTTCGATGTTTTACATAGCCGCTTTCATGGTGCTGTTGGGCAAGTACCGGATCTGGAAAAGCGTCGTCATCGGGTTCTCCGTCAGTTTGGTGCTTTTCCTGATGTTCGAAATCTGGTTCCAGGTGCTGTTGCCCAAGGGCGCCTACAACATTCTGAGTTTTGTCGGACACTGACCATCGGCGGTATCGTCCGGCCTCGTGCTTAATGGAGTAATCAATTGGAAGAACTGAATTCATTGATGCACGGCTTTTCGGTGGTGCTGACGCCGTACAACCTGGTGCTGATGTTCGTCGGTGTCTTTCTGGGCATCATCGTCGGCGTGCTGCCGGGGCTTGGCGGAGCCAATGGTGTGGCCATTCTGCTGCCTTTGACTTTTTCGATGCCGCCGACATCAGCGATCGTGATGCTGTCCTGCATTTACTGGGGTGCGCTGTTCGGCGGCGCGATTACTTCGATTCTGTTCAATATTCCCGGTGAGCCATGGTCGGTTGCCACCACGTTTGACGGTTACCCGATGGCGCAGCAGGGCAAGGCCGGTGAGGCCTTGACCGCATCGTTCACCGCTTCATTTTTCGGCGCGCTGGTGGCGATCATCATGATCACTTTCATTGCGCCGGTGGTGGCCAATTTTGCACTGGAGTTCGGACCGCCGGAGTTCTTTGCGGTGTATTTCCTGACGTTCTGCAGTTTCATCGGGATGGGCAAGGAGCCGCCGTTCAAGATTCTCGTGGCCATGATGCTGGGCTTCGCGCTGGCGGCGGTGGGGATCGATATTGTTACCGGACAGTTGCGGTTGACCTTCGGCTTTACCGAATTGTTGCGTGGTTTCAATTTCCTGATTGCAGTGATCGGATTGTTCGGCATCGGCGAAATCCTGCTGTCGATGGAAGAGGGGCTGTCTTTCAGCGGGAAAACAGCCAAACTGAACATGAAAATCGTGCTCGAGACCTGGAAAAAGCTGCCGCGATTCTGGGGTACGGCCATCCGCAGCACCATCATCGGTTGCTGGCTCGGCATTACGCCCGGCGGCGCCACGCCGGCATCGTTCATGGCCTACGGCATAGCCAAACGCACTTCCCCGAACGGTGCCAAGTTCGGTACCGGTGAACTGGAGGGCGTGGTTGCGCCCGAGATCGCTAACAACTCGGCCGGCACTTCGGCGCTGCTGCCGATGCTGGCACTGGGTATTCCCGGCTCGCCGACGGCAGCGGTGCTGCTGGGCGGACTGCTGATCTGGGGATTGCAGCCAGGCCCGCTGTTATTTGTGGAGCAGAAAGATTTCGTCTGGGGCCTGATTGCCAGCATGTATCTGGGCAATCTGGCGTCGCTGATCCTGGTGCTGACGTGCGTGCCGTTCTTTGCCGCAATCCTGAAAATCCCGTTTTCGATTATCGCGCCCGTTATCGTCGTGATTTGTGCGGTCGGGGCTTTCACGGTCAACAATGCCATGGGCGACATTTGGTACATGCTGATATTTGGCGTGATCGGATACGCTTTCAAGAAACTGGACTATCCTTTGGCACCACTGGTGCTGGCGCTGGTTCTTGGTGACAATGCTGAGAGTGCGTTCCGGCAGTCGATGCTGATTTCGCAGGGCGATGTGCGGGTGTTCTTTTCCAATTCGCTGGTTGGCAGCATTACGGGGCTGGCCCTGCTGGCGCTGTTCTGGCCGCTGATTGCGCGCATGATTGCCAAGGCCAAGGGCGAACTGGCGAAGCAGTAAAACAGGAAAAGTGCCGGACGAAACAGATCGGGCCTTGCTCTCGGATTTTGTGTTCCGGCAGCAAGGCCCGATTGCGTGGCAGTAGCCCGCCTCGTATTTACGTTACATACGCTACAACCGCGATATCGATGAAGGTCAGCTTATCGGCTTATTACGATTGCTGGCGGTGCCGCTGGTCGGATTCAAACTCGTAATGCGGCCGCTCTCCGTGCCGGCAGTTTCATCAATGACGGCATTGATCAGTGTCGGCTTTCGCGTACGTACGGCTTCTTCCACGGCCTTGCGCAATTCGGTCGGCGTCGTGGCGTGCACGCCGACGCCGCCAAAGGCCTCCATCAGTTTGTCATAGCGCGCATTCTTGACGAACACCGTGGGAGCCACGTCGGGGCCGCCGGTCGGATTGACGTCAGTGCCGCGGTAGACGCCGTTGTTGTTCATGATTACTACGCAGACCGGCAGGTTGTAGCGGCAGATGGTTTCGACTTCCATGCCCGAAAAGCCAAATGCGCTGTCGCCTTCCACGGCAATGACCGGGCTGCCGTCGCCGGCCACCGCAGCTGCCACGGCGAATCCCATGCCGATGCCCATGACGCCCCAGGTGCCGACGTCCAGGCGCTTGCGCGGCTTGTACATGTCGACGATGCTGCGGGTGAAGTCCAGCGCATTGGCGCCTTCGTTGACGAGATAGGCATCAGGATTGGTCTTGATGATGTCGCGCATTACGTTAAGCGCGCTGTGGAAATTCATGGGCGTCGGATTCTTGGCCAGGGTCTCGCCCATTTTTGCAATGTTCTTGTCCTTGCGTTCGGAAATCGCACCGAGCCAGTCCGCTGACGGCTTGGGCCAGTTGCCGCCTGCCGCGTTGATGCCGCCCAGCATGGCCGATACGCAGGATCCGATGTCACCCACCACCGGAGCATCGATACGGACGTTGCTGTCGGCTTCCTGCGGCGAGATATCGATCTGGACGAATTTCTGGCTGCCCCATGCCTTGTGGCCTTTGCCGCCCCAGGTCTTGCCTTTGCCGTGCGACAGCAGCCAGTTGAGCCGCGCACCGATCAGCATGACCACGTCGGCCTCGGGCAGCACATAGGAGCGTGCGGCGGCGGCGGATTGCGGGTGCGTGTCAGGCAGCAGACCTTTGGCCATCGACATCGGCAGGTAAGGAATCCCGGTTTTCTCGACCAGCGCGCGGATGTCGGCATCGGCCTGGGCATAGGCTGCGCCCTTGCCCAGCACGATCAGCGGGCGCTTGGCGCCCTTGAGCAGTTCAATGGCTCGGTTTACGGCGTCCGGGGCCGGAATCTGGCGCGGCGCCGGGTCGACCACCTTGATCAGCGAATTCCTGCCGGCTGCGGCGTCCATGGTCTGCGCGAACAGTTTCGCCGGCAGGTCGAGGTAAACGCCGCCGGGGCGGCCGGAAACAGCCGCGCGAATGGCGCGCGCGACACCGATACCGATGTCCTCGGCGTGCAGTACGCGGAAAGCGGCCTTGCACAGCGGTTTGGCAATCGCCAGCTGGTCCATCTCTTCGTAGTCACCCTGCTGCAGATCAACGATCTCGCGCTCGCTCGAGCCGCTGATGAGAATCATCGGGAAGCAGTTGGTGGTGGCATTGGTCAGCGCATTCAGTCCGTTGAGGAAGCCTGGGGCGGACACCGTCAGGCAAATGCCGGGTTTCTGCGTCATGAAACCGGCGATGGCGGCCGCGTTGCCGGCGTTCTGCTCGTGGCGGAATGAAATCACGCGCATGCCTGCGGCCTGGGCTTTGCGCGTGAGATCGGTGATCGGAATACCGGGCAGACCGAAAATCGTGTCCAGGCCGTTCAATTTGAGGGCATTGATGACCAGATTAAAGCCGTCGATCTGCTCTTGTGGTTGCGTGTCAGTCGTCATGTGGAAATGCCTTGCATTTTTGTTGTCTATTGGACATGCGTGTTCAGCGTCTTGCCGGTGAATACCAACCCTGGGGAAGCCGTTATACGGTTGAATTTCCTCGAGTCAGGGCAGGTTTGCGCCGTATTTTTGGATCATTCCGGCCGTGATTCTGCGACTCGTTTTTGCTTGTCCGTATCATAGGGCGAGTCATGCCCGGAGACTCTTGACCCCGGTCAATTTTGGCAGTGCGGAGGTGGGGTTACCCATGAACAACCGCCGGGTATTGCGTTGCATCAAATGTGTCCGTTCGATCCGCACGACATCAATATTCAGGATGTCAGATTTTCCCGCGCCGCTTCAGCCGGCTCAGCGTTTCCGGTGACAGATTCAGATAGGAGGCCAGTTCCTTTTTCGGCAGGCGCTCGGCAAGTTCGGTGTGTTTGCGCATAAAGCGCTGCACCCGGCCCGGCGCATCAAGCAGATGCAGAGTGATCGTGTGTGCCATGACTTCACTCATCAATTTCATCACTTCAAGTTCGAACTCGCCCTTGATTTTCGCGTGTCGTTCGAGAAACGCGGCCCACTGCAGCATGGACAGCTTGGCGGCGCGCACGCGCGTGACCGCCCTAATCGAGTAAGGCATAGGCGTCTTCAGGCGCCACGCGGCGTAACTGGTGTCAATGTCGCTTTCTGCGGCAAAGCGCAAAATCATCTCCTTGCCCTGCGCATTCGCAACGGTTCGCTTCAGGATGCCGTCAATGATGAAATACTGCTCCATGGCGTGCGTCCCCTGGAGTTCCAGCGTTTCGCCCTTGGCATAGTCGATGATTTCCAGCAACGGTTCGAATTCGTTCCACTGCGCTACGCTGAGATTCTTCAAAACCATGTTTTGCCGCAATTGCAGGCGTATGATTTTGGACTGGGGGTGCAGTGCAAGCTGGGTCATGATCGTCGCATGAGGACAGGCGGTTGAATATTATAACTATTTGTTTATTGGATGAATTCGCGGATTGGAATCTTGACTCCGGTCAAGGCTCGCGCCG
>JAOUIN010000134.1 GCA_029883965.1 Betaproteobacteria bacterium | reverse complement strand
CCTTGCGGCCGATGCGGGTCATGATGCGCATGCTGACGACCACGTACGGCGAGTCGGTCAATTCGACACCGATATGGGCGATATGCGAGCCCAGCGGCCCCATGCTGAAGGGAATCACATACATCGGACGACCGCGCATGCAGCCGTCGTAGAGCTTGCTCATGGTCGCCTTCATTTCTTCCGGGGCGACCCAGTTGTTGTTCGGACCCGCGTCGTCCTTGTTCTTGCTGCAGACAAAAGTACGGTCTTCCATGCGTGCAACATCACCGGGGTCGGAGCGGGCAAGAAAACAGCCCGGGCGCTTTTCCTGGTTCAGCCGGATCAGCGTGCCGGCTTCTACCATTTCGTCACACAGGCGGTTGTATTCCTCTTTCGATCCATCGCACCAGACAATGCGATCGGGCTTGGTCAGTTGCGCCACTTCGGCGACCCAGGCCTTCAGCCTCGCGTTGGTGACATAAGCAGGGCTGTCCATTGCAGGCGTAACTTGCGCCTTGGCCGCTGGCTGATTCATCTGATACTCCTCTTGAAGAAGTCGTTGATTATTATGAAAAAACAAAGGCAAAGCGAAATGGGTGTATTCCGCTCTGCCCCAGACCGTCGAATTTTACATCAAATCGCCAAAATCCGGCTCAAGCCACCGCTGGTTTGGCATTGCGGCCGAAGAACAATATGGCCAGTCCGGTGAGGACCAGAAACGGCACGGCGCCGTAGTTCATGACCTCCCAGCCGCGCGCTGAAAACAGCCAGCCGGAAGACGCTGAACTGATGGCCATGGTGATGAATATCGCCATGTCGTTCGCACCCTGTACTTTCGCTTTCTCCGAAGGCGCATGGGTTTCGGTCAGCAGGGTCGTGCCACCCAGGTACATGAAGTTCCAGCCGACACCGATCAGTATCAGGGCAACCGTGAAATGCATGACTTCTACACCGGACAACGCCATGACCACGCACGCCAGGCTCAACAGCACGCCGGTAAACAGGATGGTACGCACACCGAAACGCTTGATCAGCGCGCCGGTGAAGAAAGACGGTGCGAACATGGCAACGACATGCCACTGGATCACGAAAGCGGCGTCGCTGAACGGGTGTTCACACGCTTTCATCGCCAGCGGCGTCGCCGTCATCAGCAGGTTCATGACGCCGTAGCCGACCATGCCCGACAGCACCGCCACCAGGAATGCCGGCTGGCGTGCGATCTCCCGCAACGGCCGACCATGATCCTTTTGCTCCGCCGCCGTCAGTCGCGGGATATCCATCATGCGCTGCAAGGCCAGCGCGACCACGCAAAAACCGATCAATGCCAGGTAACTGCCGAGAAACTCCGCCGGCAACAGATCCTTGGTGAACTTGCTGGTCTGCGGCCCCAGCACACCGCCCACCAACCCGCCGGCCATGACCAGTGATATGGCTTTGCTCTTGAAATCGGTGCTGGCGACGTCAGCGGCGGCAAAACGATAATACTGTCCAGAGGCATTGTAGATGCCCATGATCAAAGTGCCCATGCACAGCATCCAGAAGTCCCCGCTGTAGACGGCAAAACCGCAGATCAACGCACCGAGGATGCCGATCAGCGTGCCGATCATGAAACCATTGACCCGCCCCACTCGCCGCATCAGGTGCGACACCGGCAGCGTGGTCAGCGCAGCGCCGATCACGTAGGAAGTGACCGGCAGCGTCGCCAGGGATTTATCTGCAGCCAGCGCAAACCCGGCGAGGCCGTTGATTGCAATCAGGATGGTATTGTTGGTGAACAGCAGCGCCTGCGTCGCGCACAGCAGCGCGACATTTCGATTTTCAGAAGTCAATTAGGGTTTGCCCCGGGCAAGCGTCAGCGTTTCTGGAACTGGGTTTTTCCGAACATGATCTCGCGGGCCTTGTCGTCGACCGGATTGCTGTTCGACTCATCGGCCAGCACCTGCAGCGCACGCTGCACCGCGGGCCGCGCATTGATTGCGTCAAACCAGCGTTTGGCATTGGGATATTCGTTCATGTCGATGCCGCGGCTCTCGGCGTTGCGCATCCACGGGAATATCGCCATGTCGGCGATGGTGTATTCATTGCAGGAGACATAGCGCGAATTCGCCAGCTGCTTGTCGAGCACATGGGTCAGCCGGTTGGCTTCATTGGTATAGCGCTCAACGGCATATTCAATCTTGTCCTTGGCATAGCGGCGGAAATGATTGGCCTGGCCGAACATCGGTCCCACTCCACCCATTTGCCACATCAGCCACTGCACGCAATGCCAGCGCAGCGTCAGGTCGGCGGGCAGAAACATCGCGGTCTTGGACGCGAGATACAGCAGGATCGCACCGGATTCGAACAGCGAAATCGGCACGCCATCGGGACCGTCGGAATCCACCATCGCCGGAATGCGGTTGTTCGGACTGATCTTGAGAAATTCGGGCTTGAACTGGTCACCGGTGCGGATGTTGACGCCGTGCACCCGGTAGGGCAATCCGGTCTCTTCGAGCATGATGTGGACTTTATGGCCGTTCGGTGTCGCCCAGCTATACAAATCAATCATGTCACCTCCGTAATGTGATAACCCGTGGAAGCGGCGAGTATAGCGCAGCCCCATGTTGCAGCTGTCCGCCTGAACGCCTGTCTTTCCTGCTACGCTCCGGCACAAGCAATGATTCCACTTCGTGATCTGTTGTTGCCGCCGGGCACGTTGCCCGACGCGCGCACCGTGCTCGCCGCCCGTGCGCTGCGCGCGTTTGCCGACGGCTTCGTCAGCCTGTTGCTGCCGTATTACCTGACGCTGCTGGGCTACAGTGCGTGGGAAATCGGGTTGCTCGTCACCGCGACACTGCTCGGCTCCGGATTGATGACGCTGGGAGTCGGTTTCATCGCGCACCGTCATTCAATCCGCCACCTGCTGTTGCTGGCCAGCCTGCTGATGATAGCCACCGGCCTGGCCGTGCCTGTGCTGACGCAGTTCTGGCCGCTGCTGGTGGTCGCCGCGGTAGGCACGCTGAATCCCGCAGCCAACGACGTGACCCTGTTTTCGCCACTGGAGCAGACGCTGCTGACACGCGCGGCCGCAGCAAAAACGCGTACGGCACTGTTTGCGCGCTACAGCCTGATCGGTGCTCTGGTCGCCGCGCTGGGCGCGCAGGCCGCCGGCCTGCCCGATCTGCTTGCCGTGCGCGGCAATGTCAGCCTGTTCGCGGCGATACAGGCAATGTTTGTTCTCTACGCACTGCTGGGTGCTGCCGGCTTCATGCTTTATCTGCGCCTGACACCTGCGCTTGAATCGGCGCGTCATGAGCAACCGGTACCGCTGGGAAAATCACGCCGCATTGTCTACACGCTGGCAGCGCTGTTCAGCGTCGATGCCTTTGCCGGCGGCTTCGCGGTGCAGTCGCTGCTGGCCCTGTGGCTGTTCCAGCGCTTCGACCTGTCGGTCGCCGCAGCCGGCACGATATTCTTCTGGACGGGCGTGCTCACCGCGTTCTCGCATCTGGCAGCGGCGCGCATCGCGGCGCGCTTCGGCCTGATCAATACCATGGTGTTCACCCACCTGCCGGCCAACGTGTTTCTGATCCTGGTCCCCTTCATGCCCACCCTGGAACTGGCGCTGCTGTTCCTGTTCCTGCGCAGCGCACTGTCCTCGATGGACGTGCCGGCGCGCACCTCTTATGTCATGGCGGTGGTATCGCCGGGAGAACGACCTGCCGCCGCGAGCGTGACTGCGGTGCCGCGCAGCCTCGCCAGCGCGGTGAGCCCGACGCTGGCCGGCGCCCTGCTGACGGTGAGCGGGTTCGGCTGGCCGCTGGTGATCTGCGGTACGTTAAAGATCGTCTACGACCTGACGTTGCTCAAAATGTTCAGCGCCGTGAAACCGCCGGAAGAGTCCGGACACTGACGTCCCGCGATTGCCGCATCTCGGCTGCGTGGCGCCTGTTCCCGCATTTGTTCACTCAATACGGTATTCAGTGTCGCCGCATCGCCAAACTCTGCGATGTAACCCAGCGCCGCCCAGGACTGCCTTGCGTCTTCGCGCCGGAGCGCCGCTGCCAGCACGGATTGCCACCGCGTGATTGTGGCCACTGGCAGCAGCGGCGATACAAAAACGCCGTGCCAGCCCGAAGCAGTGGCACCCGGAAATCCCGCTTCGGCAAAGGTCGGCACGGTCGGCAGCAAGGCATGTCGTGATGCGGCCGCCAGCGTCTGGATATGCAGTTTCCGGTTCGACGCATACGGCAGTGCCGCCGGCAACGGCACCAGCGCCAGTGATACCTGGCGCGCAAGCACACCGCGCAAGGCGCCGTTGCCGCCGTTATAAGCCACCGGCGAGAGTCCCTGCAACCGGTATTGCCGCAACTGTCCGACCAGCGACTGCCCTGCGCTACGCTCGCCCGCAGTGCCGATTTGCAACGGGCGGTGGTGCGCCTGCTGCAGCAACTCGGCGACACCGGGTACATCGCCATTTCTGAAGCTCACGAGTACCTGCGGAACCTGCGCCACCAGCGCCAGCGGCCGGAGTTCACCGATGGCTGCAAGCGCGGAATTTGCAGTCAGGCCTGAACCTGCGAACAGCAGCGCCGGCTCTGCGTTCAATGCCATCGATAACGCCGCCGCCTCGCCGCCACCGCGCGGATTGCGTACGACCTGCACGTCGACTTCCAGTCCCGCCACCAGCATACGCCGCAGTTGCTGCACCAGCGCGTCCGTGGTCGACGGTGTCGCATAGGTCTGCATCGCCCGCAGCGCCTTGCTCATGATGCTGGTGCCGGCAATGTCAGACGCGCCGGTGACCGGGTAAGGATTGATCAATGTCAATGGCTCGTCGGCCGCACGTGCACCGTCGATGCAAAAGAGAATGCCGCAGCACACAGCTGCGAGCCGGATTCTCATGCGAACGGATAAATACGTGCTCAAAGAATGGCCCTGAATCAGAACACCACGGCATCGTCGAGCGATGCCTGCGGTCCCCAGCGCAACCAGACCCGCAACTGACGAAAATCCTCTACGCTCAGACTGTCCGCGAGAATCACGACATGGACCGCGCGCCACCGGTGATCCAGCTGAAGATTGAGCACAGTCAGTGCTGCGCCGACCGTACTGGTGCCGAGTACGCGACCCTGGTGCCAAACACCGTTGGCTGTGCGCACATGTAATTGGGTGCGGTCAATGAACGCCAGCGCCGTCACCGACTGGCCGCTGCGTCGCAGTGCGTGCCCGAACACCGTCACCACTGCGCTGAGCAGCAGCACTGCCGTGCCACACCACCGGATCCAGGGCGCGAGCGGCAGCGTGGCCACCAGCGCCAGCATGCACAGGTGTACGCCGCCCAGCAGCAGCGCCAGGCGGAGCGAGGGTTTCAATTCAATGATCTGCAGATGCGGTCGCTTCATCACGCTCATTGCAGCCTAATCGCCGGGCGAATGCAACACTGCAGCCGTTATTTATAACTTGTTGTTTTTATTGAATTATTTTACATATCGTGGCAGTAACGTTATGATCACGCCATGAACCATTCCAGCTACGACTGACGTGACCGCCAATCTGCTTTCCCGCGATTCCCTGCTGCATTTCTCCGGCTCCGACGCCCAGGCCTTTCTTCATGGCCAGTTGACCTGCGATGTACTCGCCCTCGAGTCCGGCTTCAGCACCTACGGCGGTTACTGCACACCCAAGGGCCGGCTGCTGGCCACATTCCTGCTTTGGCGCAGTGGCGCCGATTATTTCATGCTGCTGCCAGGTGCGGTGGCGGAACCGATACGCAAGCGCCTGACGATGTACATCCTGCGCGCCAAGGTCAAGGCCGAAGACATCACCGCGACACAGGCCTGCATCGGCGTTGCCGGAACAGACAGTGCACAGCAGATTGCTGCGCTGGGCGGCAAAGTTCCGGACCGGCTGCACACATTAACCGCAAACGAAGATGTCACAGTCATCGCCATACCGGTGCAACGGTATCTGGTGGTACTGCCGCGTGAACGTGCCACGGCCGTCGCTGATCCCGATGCCTGGACCGCGCTCGATATCGAAGCAGGCATCCCCTTCATCACACCGCCTACACAGGAAGAGTTTGTCGCACAGATGGTCAATCTCGATCTGATCGGCGGCCTGAGCTACACCAAAGGCTGCTACCCGGGCCAGGAAATCGTCGCGCGTACCCATTACCTGGGCCGGCTCAAGCAACGCATGTACTGCGCCCGCATCAATGCCTCTGCCACTGCAGGCGATAAACTGTATTGCGACGCACTCGGAGATCAGTCCAGCGGCATGATCGTCGCGGCTGCGCCTGACAAAAACGGACCTTGCGATGTGCTGGCCGTACTGCAAACTGCGCACGCGGGCAGTACGCCTTATCATCTGGGTTCACTGCAGGGTCCCGTGCTCGAACTCGGATCGTTGCCGTACGCGGTCAACTGAAAGTGAATTGAACATGACCTGGTCTTACTACATTTATTATCGTGTTGACGCCG
>JAOUIN010000133.1 GCA_029883965.1 Betaproteobacteria bacterium | reverse complement strand
CGACGTTGCAGCTATATATGAGGCGCCGATCGGCACCGGCGAAAACCTGTTTTCGACTCAGGACGTGCGCAACCTGGTGCGGTTCGGCGGGCTGCGTGCGGACCGCGACATTATCCAGACCGATGTGCCGCAGTCCTACGGCATCGCCCAGTTCGTGCGCACGCTCGACATGCTCAAGGAACACGGCTGGTCGCCGCAGGCAGTGTTTCCGCACGGCGGCAACCAGATGACATTGCACATCGTCGGCGGTTTCGGCCTCGGCGGCTGCGAGGCCTACCCCGGCGTGTTCGGCATGTTTGCCGGATTCGCAGACGATGCAAAGGTCGAGGATGGTTATCTGAAACTGCCCGACCGTCCCGGCATCGGTTTCGAAGCCCAGAATTCGCTGTATGCAAAAATGCAGGAAATGACCGCAGGCGCAACCGTCTGAAACCCGACGCTGTTTTCTGAAAGGAAATGAACATGAAGCTGCACTGGATGTTGGCCGTCGGCCTGCTGGCGACTGCACCCGTTGCGCACTCTGCATTGGAATACCCCAGCCGGCCCGTTCGCATCATTGTGTCGTTCGCCGCCGGCGGGCCTGCGGATTTCGTCGCGCGCCTGATCGGGCAGAAGCTGTCGGAACAATGGAAGCAGCCTGTCGTAGTCGACAATCGGGGCGGCGCCGGTGGCAACATCGGCACTGCACTGGCCGCGCAATCGCCGGCTGACGGCTATACCTTCCTGCTGACGACCTCGGTGTTTACTGCGAATCCCAGCCTTTATCGCAAGACCGGATACGATCCGTTCAAAGATTTCGATCCTGTGGTGCTGACCGCGAACTCGGCGACCATCGTGTCGCGCCATCCGTCCTTCAGCGTCAAGTCGATGCAGGAGCTGGCGACGCTGTCGAAGGCGGGCGCGATTCCGTATGCGTCGCCCGGCGTCGGCACGGCGGGCCATCTCGCGGCGGAGTTGTTCATCACCATGACCGGTGCCAGCCTGCAGCAGGTGCCGTACAAGGGCGCGGGCCCGGCAATGACCGGTCTGCTCAGCGGCGAAGTCAAACTGGGCTTCACCGCGGTGCCGCCGCTGATCGGCCTGTCGAAGGCGGGCAAGCTGATACCGATCGCGGTGACCAGTCCGAAACGCCTGTCCGTGCTGCCGAATGTGCCGACGGTCGCGGAATCCTATCCGGGATTCCAGGTCGACAACATGTACGGCGTGCTCGCACCCAAAGGTACGTCGAAGACCGTGGTGCGCAAGGTCAATGGCGACATCGTCGCCGTGCTGGCGCAGCCGGCTATCCGTCAGCGCCTGGAAGCCGAGGCCTTTGACGTGGTCGGCAACACGCCGGAAGAGTTTGGTCAGTACCTGCGCGCGGAATTTACCAAGTGGGCCAAGGTGATAAAAGCCTCCGGTGCCAAGGTCGATTGAGCCTGATGTTTAACGCCGTCGCATTTCCTGCATGAAAAGCCTGCGCAACCTGTTCGACAGCAATCGACTCTGGTCCGAGCGCATCCGTCGCGAGGATCCGGATTTTTTTCCGACACTGGCCCGTCAGCAGTCGCCGCAGTATTTGTGGATCGGCTGTTCGGACAGCCGGGTGCCGGCCAACGAAGTCGTGGATCTGCTGCCCGGCGAACTGTTCGTGCACCGGAATGTGGCCAATGTCGTGGTGCACACCGATCTGAACTGCCTGTCGGTGATCCAGTTTGCCGTCGACGTGCTCAAGGTGCGGCACATCATGGTGGTCGGTCATTACGGGTGTGCCGGAGTCAATGCCGTGTTGCGCGGTGACCGCATCGGTCTCAGCGACAACTGGCTGCGCCACGTGCAGGATGTGCGTCAGAAACACGAGTGTCGTCTGGGTACGGCAGACAGTGTCGACCGGCGTGGCGACCGGTTGTGTGAACTCAATGTTATTGAGCAGGCGGTCAACGTTTGCCAGACCACGATCGTGCGGGATGCGTGGGAGCGCGGCCAGCCCGTGGATGTGCATGGCTGGGTTTACGGTCTGCAGGATGGCCTGCTCAGGGATCTGGGCTTTACCGTGACGGCGCCGGATGAGGTGTTGCCCGGTTACGAGAAGGCGGTCTCCGGATTGTCCTGAAGCCCGTCCGGGCAGTGATGCCGGATTTCAGATGATGCCGGCTGCGCGCAACGCTTCGATTTCCGTATCGTTTTTGCCCAGCACATCCCGCAGTATGTCGCCGGTATGCTGCCCCAGCAGCGGCGGCGGCGTCCTGTAATCCAGCGGCGTGCGCGAATATTTGATCGGGTTCGCCACCAGCGGTACTGTGCCGCACAGCGGGTGCGGCACATTCACCTGCATCTGCCTGTGCCTGATCTGCGGATTGGCGAATACTTCGTCGAGCCGGTGCACCGGCCCGCAGGGTACACCCAATGGTTCGAGGATCGCGATCCACTCGGCGGTGGTTTTCTGTTGCATCGCCGGCGTGATCGCCGCGATGCAGGCCTCGCGATTGGCAATTCGCAGCGCATTGCTGGCGAAACGCGCGTCGTCCGCGGCATCTGCTATGCCGGCTGCGTTGCAGAACCGCCGGAACTGGCCGTCGTTGCCGATCGCGAGAATGATGCTGCCGTCCCGAGTCGCGAAGGTCTGGTACGGCACCACGTTCGGATGTGCATTGCCCATGCGTACGGGCGGTGTGCCGCCGATCAGGTAATTGCTGTTCTGGTTTGCGAGCCACGCGACCTGGGTATCCAGCAGCGCCATGTCGATGTATTGCCCCTGGCCGCTGCGGTGACGCTCCTCGATTGCGGCAAGGATGGCGACCGAGGCATACATGCCGGTCATCAGGTCGGCAATGGCGACGCCGGCTTTCTGCGGCCCGCCGCCGGGCAGGTCGTCACGCTCACCGGTGATGCTCATCAGGCCGCCCATGCCCTGCACCATGAAATCGTAACCTGCACGATCCTTGAACGGGCCGTCCTGGCCGAAGCCGGTGATCGAGCAGTACACGAGCCGCGGATTGAGTTGCGACAGCGTGGCGTAATCGAGGCCGTAACGCTTGAGGTCGCCGACCTTGTAATTCTCCAGCACGATGTCGGCGTGTTGCGCGAGTTCGCGCGCGATGGCCTGGCCTTCAGGTTTGGCAATGTCGAGCGTGATCGAATGCTTGGCGCGGTTGGCGCACAGGTAATAAGCCGATTCACCGGTTTCATTGCCTTCCTGATCCTTCAGGAACGGCGGCCCCCAGCCACGCGTGTCGTCGCCCTTGCCGGGGCGTTCGACCTTGATGACTTCGGCGCCGAGGTCGGCGAGTACCTGCCCGCACCACGGGCCGGCGAGGATGCGGCTCATGTCGAGTACGCGCAGGCCGCTGAGCGGTTTGGTCATTGCGGCTATTTTCGCCTTTATTTCCGGTCTTTGATCAACTGGTAGACGGCGGTGTGGTCCTTGCCTGCCGGCAGCCTGTCCTCGGCCGCGGTCCAGAAAGCCGCGCAGTGGCGCGCGAGATCGGAAGTGGTGCCGGTCGCTTCGACGACTTCCAGCGCGGTGCGCACATCCTTGGCCATCAGCGCCGTTGTAAAACCGGAACCGAAGGTGTTTGACAGCATGTGCTGCTTGACCTTGTTCCTGGTCGTGTTGTTCATGCCGCTGGAGGCGTTGATGATGTCGGTGGCGACGGCGGTGTCCAGACCGAAACGTTCGGCCGCAATGACTGCCTCGCAGGCCGCCACCAGCCCGGCGGCCGAAACGTAATTATTCAGCGCCTTGATCGCATGGCCCGCGCCCAGCGGGCCGGCATGATAAATCTGGTTGCCCATTTTTTCGAGCAGGGGTTTCACGCGTTCGAAAACGGATTTGTCGCCGCCGACCATGATCGACAGCGTAGCGGCGACGGCGCCTTTTAATCCGTTGGAGACCGGCGCATCGATGATCTGGTAGCCGCGCTGTTCGAGCAATGCCCCCAATTCGCGCGTGCCCAGCGGCGATGATGAACTCATGTCGATGATCAGCGCATTTTTTTGCGCGCGCTCCAGCAGGCAATCCTTGAAACTGTCGTTCTTTCCGCACAATGCTGTGCGCACCGCCTTGCCGTCGGGCAGCATGGTGATGATGATGTTGGCCTGCGAGCCGAGTTCGGCGAGGCTCGCTGCCACGGTTACACTGGATTCTTTCGCCAGTGCGGCCGTGCGTGCCGCATCAAGATCGAACGCGACGAGTTTGTAGCCGGCGCGGGCGAGGTTGCCGGCCATGGGTGTGCCCATGGTGCCAATGCCGACAAAGCCGATGATTTCTTTATGAGCGTTCATAAAACCCCCTGTAATTACATCGGCAGTTCGATACCGACCTTGCGTTTGCGCGCGAGGTCCAGCAGTGCCGCTGCGGTATAGATGTCCTGGATGCCCATGCCGTGCGATTCGTAGAGCGTGATGTCGTCCTTGTTGGTGCGACCCGGCATTCGCCCGGCGATGACCTCGCCGATTTCGGTCAGCGCGTCCCAGTTCAGGCGTCCGGTTTCGACTGCGGCGACCAGATCGCCGCATTCGTTGCGTGCAGTGCCGCGGGAATCGACGGTGATCAGGTTGCTGCGCGCGACGGTCTTGGCGTCGATTTCTCTGCGTGACAGCGCGTTCGAGCCCGCGGCGTTGACATGCTGCCCCGGCTGCAGCCAGTCGCCGTCGATTACCGGTGTTGCCGACTTGGTCATGATATTGACCACTTGCGCACCCTTGAGCGCTGCAGCGCCGGATTCGGCAGGAATGACCGGGATGCCGAGCTTGTCCGCCATTTTTGTGCACCAGGCTTCGAGCTTGTCGCGGGTGCGCGCGTAAACCCGTGCTTCCTTGATGTTCAGCGCGGTTACCACGGCCTCAAGCTGTCCCATGCCCTGGTATCCGGCACCAAGCTGTGCGAGTACGGTGGCGCCGGGATTGGCGAGGTGTCTGGACGCAACGCCGCTGGCGGCGCCGGTGCGCATCATGCCGAGCCACACGCCTTCGACGATGGCGTCGAGTTTTCCGGTCTGCATGTTGATCAGGTGCACGTAGGTGGCGCCGCGTTTTCCTGGCGGGGTGAAATAGTATTTGAAACCGATGTAGCCGAGCTCTGGTGCGCAGGCCTGTAGCACATGCTGGATGCCCGACGTGGTCTGGATGCGCTGCCGCGGTACGTCGGTTGCCTTGCCCAGCGCGCGGTCGTTCAGCGCGCGCTCGACCTGCGCCAGCGCGATGTTCATGGTCAGCAACTGCTGGACATCCGCCTCATTCAGAAAATGCACCATGGGTTTTCTCTCTAGCCTTTCTTGCTTTTCTTCGCCTCGGCGCGGACCGCTGCCAGCGTAGTGCGCGGGGAGATTGCCTCGGGATCGACGCGCACTTCGATCAGCGCAGCCGTTTTGGCCGACCAGGCGCGCTCGAAAGCAGCCTCGAAGTCCGCAGTGGCTTCCACGGTTTCGCCGTGCAGGCCGTAGGCGCGCGCCAGCGCGGCAAAATCGGGGTTTTGCAGCATGGTGCCGCTGACCCGCGCGGGGAAGTGGCGCTCCTGATGCATGCGGATGGTGCCGTACATGCCGTTGTTGACGACGATGAAAATGACTTTTGCGCCGTACTGTGCCGCAGTGGCAAGTTCCTGCCCGGTCATCAGGAAGTCGCCGTCGCCGGCGAAAGCGATGACCGGCCGTTTGGGATGAACGAGCTTGGCGCCCACGCCCGCTGGCACGCCGTAGCCCATCGCGCCGCTGGTGGGGCCGAGCTGGGTGCGGAAACCGCCATAGCGGTAGAAGCGGTGCACCCACAGCGAGAAATTGCCGGCGCCGTTGGTGACGATGGATTCCGGCGGCAGGCGCTGGTTCAGCCAGCCGACGATTTCGCTCATGTTGACCGCACCGGGAACCTTGACCGGTTTCTGCCACGCGTCGAGATCAGCGCGTGCGGCCCTGGTCCATTCACTCCAGCCAGGTTTCAGCGGCGGCAGCTTGCGCGCGGCGGCGGCGAATTCCGGCATGCCGCTGTTGATCAGCAGGTCGGCCTGATACACGCGGCCCAGTTCCTCGGCGCCGGGATAGATGTGTACAAAGGGCTGCCTCGGGCGCGGGATATCGAGCAGCGTGTAGTTGACCGTGCTCCACTCGCCCAGGCGCGAGCCTATGGCGATCAGCAGGTCGGACTCATGGATGCGCTGCGCCAGCGCCGGGTTCAGGCCCACGGCGACGTCGCCGACATAATGGGGGTCGCGGTTGTCGATCATGTCCTGCGCGCGGTACGAGCATGCCACCGGCAGATCGTAGGCGGTGGCAAACGCCAGAAAATCCTCGCAGCCTTTTTTGTTCCAGCCGGCCTGCCCCAGAATGACCATGGGCTTTTTCGCCTTCGACAGCATGTCGCGCAGCCGGTGCATGTCGGCATCGCCCGGGTGTGCGGCGACACGCTGGTAGCGCGCGGCTTTTTTCACTCCGATTTCTTCGTCCTGCATGTCTTCCGGCAGCGCCAGCACCACGGGGCC
>JAOUIN010000132.1 GCA_029883965.1 Betaproteobacteria bacterium | reverse complement strand
GCCGCTGCCACGGATCTGGTCGACGCTGATGCGGCGGTCGATGTATTTCTCCAGCAGTTTCTGCGTGTTGACCAGGTCGAACTGGAAATTCTGTTCGACAACGCTGGTGCCCCTGGGATCGGTCAGCGATTCGAAGCTGACCGTGGTCGGGTCGATCAGTGCGGCGACGTCGGTGAAGCGCACGGCGTTAGCGCCGCGGTTGAGCTGCAGCGCGCGCTGATGGCGCACGACCGCATAACCGGGCACGTTCTGGCTGTTGCCGCCGCCGCGGTAGAACTCGGGCGACAGCGCGCCGGGCCGTGCGGTGCTGTAGATGGTCAGTGCGGTGTTGCCGGATTCGGCCTGGGCCGCGACGGCGGCAGGCATGAATGCGGCGAGCAGGGCTATGGTGAGGGCGGATTTTGTCGTTTTCATGATTTTTCCTTTTTCGTTGGTGTGGGTCACCCTGACTTAAACGTGCGGGGAACGTCCGCGGGGTTAAGCGGGCAAAAGGGCGGGCGCAATTCGTCTAGAATCGACCGCCTGTCATCGCACCCGCAAGGTTCTCCATGCAAAGCATCTGTATATTCTGTGGTTCCAATGCTGGCAAATCCCCGGTTTACGCGGACGCCGCGCGCGTTGTGGTGAGCGCGGCGGCTGCCGCCGGCATGAAAATCGTGTTTGGCGGCGGCAAGGTCGGGCTGATGGGCGTGGTGGCCGAAGCCGCGCTGGCCGCCAGAGCGCATGTCATCGGCGTCACGCCGCGCCGCCTGCTCGAGCAGGAGGTGGTGCATACCGGATTGTCGGAACTGCATGTGGTCGACTCCATGCACGAGCGCAAGGTGATGATGGCAGCCCTGTCGGATGCCTTCATTGCGCTGCCCGGCGGCATGGGTACGCTGGACGAGATTTTCGAGATGCTGACGCTGACGCAGCTGGGGATGCAGCGCAAACCCAGCGGTTTTTTCAACGTCGACGGTTTTTTCGATCATCTGCTGGGTTTCCTTGATCACGCGACCGCGGAGCGGTTTATCCGCAAGCAGCATCGCGACATGATCGTGGCCGACAGCGATCCGGAGCGCCTGATTGCACGCCTGAAGAGCTGGTCGGCACCTGACGTCAGCAAATGGCTGGACCGCGGCAAGGGCTGAGCTTGTGTCAGCGCGTTGATGCGCTTATAAATATTTTAAAGCCTGTGGTACGTCCGATGCGCCTACAATGGGGTGTAATTCATGGGGCGTAAACCGTTGAATCGATTGAACAACCGATGACCGTGCAGAGTCCGCCGGCGACCGATCAGGTCGCCACCAAAAACACCACCTGTTACATGTGCGCGTGCAGGTGCGGCATCCGCGTGCATCTGAAAAACGGCGAGGTGCGCTACATCGAGGGCAATCCCGAGCACCCGCTGAACAAGGGCGTGATCTGCGCCAAGGGCGCCTCGGGCATCATGAAGCAGTACTCGCCCGCGCGTTTGACGCAACCGCTGCGACGCAAGGCCGGGTCCGAGCGCGGCGCCGGCGAGTTCGAGGCCATCAGCTGGGACGAGGCGTTCCGCACGATGGAAGAACGGTTGCGCAAGATCCGCGCGACCGATCCGAAGAAGTTTGCGCTGTTCACCGGCCGCGACCAGATGCAGGCGCTGACCGGCATGTTCGCGCGCCAGTTCGGCACACCCAACTACGCGGCACACGGCGGCTTCTGCTCGGTCAACATGGCTGCGGGCATGATCTACACCATCGGCGGCAGCTTCTGGGAATTCGGCGGCCCCGATCTCGATCGGGCGCGGCTGTTCGTGATGATCGGCACGGCCGAGGATCATCATTCGAATCCGCTGAAAATCGCGATCTCGAAATTCAAGCGCAACGGCGGCCGCTTCATTTCGGTGAATCCGGTGCGCACGGGCTATTCGGCGATTGCCGATGAGTGGGTGCCGATACGGCCCGGCACCGATGGGGCGCTGTTGCTGGCGCTGACGCATGAAATCATCAACACCGGCTTGTATGACCGCGATTTCCTCGCGCGTTATACCAACTCCGGTTACCTGATCAACCTCGATCCGGCCAGTGACCAGTGCGGCATGCCGGTCAGGTCCGGTGCGCCGGCAAAGGGGGACAACCCGGAACACGGTCATAATCAGTTGTGGTGGGATCGTCACAGCGGGCGCGCGGTGGTGAACCATGCCCCGGATGCCGATCCGGCGCTGCTGGGCAATTACCGGTTGGAGGACGGCACGCCGGTCAAGCCGGCGTTCCAGCTGTTGCTGGAGCGGGTGAAGGAATACACGCCGGAGTGGGCGGAGTCGATTACCGGCATACCGGCGGCGACCATACGCCGCCTCGCGCACGAAATGGGCATCACCGCACGTGACCAGCGGATTGAACTGCCGATTGCGTGGACTGATTCGTGGGGGCATGAGCATGAAACGGTGACCGGAAATCCGGTGGCGTTTCACGCGATGCGCGGGCTCGCGGCGCACTCGAACGGATTTCATACGGTACGCTCGCTGGCGATTCTGATGTCGTTGCTGGGCACCATCGACCGGCCCGGCGGATTCCGCCACAAGGCGCCGTTTCCGCGCGCGATACCGCCGATGGCCAAGCCGCCGAAAGGCCCGGAAGCGGTGCAGCCGGACACGCCGCTTGCCGGTCTGGCGCTGGGCTGGCCCGCGGGGCCGGACGACCTGTGCGTGGATGCCGACGGCGGCCCGGTGCGCATCGACAAGGCGTTTTCGTGGGAATACCCGCTGGCGGTGCACGGGATGATGCACAACGTCATCACCAATGCCTGGCGCGGCGATCCGTACCGCATTGACACCTTGATGATCTTCATGGCGAACATGGCGTGGAATTCGACCATGAATACCGTCGAAGTCCGCAAGATGCTCAACGACCGCGACGAGCAGGGCGAGTACAAGATTCCGTTCCTGATCGTCTGCGATGCCTTCCAGTCGGAGATGACGGCGTTTGCCGACCTGGTGCTGCCGGATACCACTTACCTTGAACGCCACGACGTGATGTCCATGCTCGACCGGCCGATTTCTGAATTCGACGGGCCGGCGGATTCGGTACGCATCCCGGTGGTGCCGCCCAAGGGCGAGTGCAAACCGTTTCAGGAGGTGTTGATCGAACTGGCGTCGCGCCTGAAATTGCCGGCCTTCGTCACTGCAGCAGGCGCGCGCAAGTACCGCGACTACCCGGATTTCATCGTCAACTTCGAAACCGAGCCCGGCTCCGGCATAGGCTTTCTCTCCGGCTGGCGCGGCCGTGGCGGTGAAAAATCCATGGTCGGCGAGCCCAATCCGCGGCAATGGGAAATGTACGAGAAGAACAATTGCGTATTCCATCAGCGGCTGCCGCGCTCGTATCAGTACATGCGCAACTGGAACCAGGGTTATCACGAGTGGGCGCGGCGCACGCGCGTGCGACGCTACACCGATCCCATCGTGATCCAGATTTATTCCGAGGTGCTGCAGAAATTCCGCATGGCCGCGCAGGGTAAAGGCAAGGCACAGCGGCAGCCGCCGGCGCATTTGCGCGAACGCATCGATACGTATTTCGATCCGCTACCCTTTTATTACGCGCCGCTGGAAGTGCAGACCACGGACACCGCGCGCTATCCGCTGGCGGCGATCACGCAGCGGCCGATGGCGATGTATCACTCCTGGGATTCGCAGAATGCCTGGCTGCGCCAGATACATTCTCATAACCTGTTGTTTATAAATGAAAAAACTGCAAAATCCCAGGGCATCGTCGATGGCGACTGGATCTGGGTGGAATCCATGCACGGGCGTGTGCGCTGTATGTGCCGCACCAGCGAGGCCGTAGAGCCGGGTACGGTGTGGACCTGGAATGCGATCGGCAAGGCGCAGGGCGCCTGGCATCTGGCGCCGGACGCCGATGAAGCGCGTCGTGGCTTCCTGTTGAATCATGTCATCAGCGAAGAACTGCAGCTGGCGGATGGTGCGCGCGTATCGAACTCGGACCCGGTGACGGGGCAGGCCGGCTGGTATGACGTGCGCGTGCGCATCAGCAAGGCCGCTGCGGACGAACCTGCGGAAACATCACCGCAGTTTGCACCGCTGCCACCGGCACCCGGTACGAACCGCGTGCGCCGGCTGTGGCAGGCCTTCGTCGCTGGCAAAGGAGAATTCAAATGACCCAATTGGCATTGGTGATCGATCTCAATGTATGCGTGGGTTGTCATGCCTGCGTCACCAGCTGCAAGGAATGGAACACTTCGGGTGCGGCGGGATTCATGTCGGATGACAATCCGTATGACCGTGATCCCACCGGCACTTTCTTCAATCGTGTGCAGACTTTCGAAGTGGGTGAGTATCCGGACACGCAGACCGTGCATTTTCCGAAGTCCTGCCTGCATTGCGAGGATCCGCCGTGCGTGCCGGTGTGCCCGACGGGTGCGAGCTACAAGCGGCCGGAGGATGGCATCGTGCTGGTCGATTACGACAAGTGTATCGGCTGCAAGTATTGTTCATGGGCCTGTCCGTACGGCGTGCGCGAAATCGACGAGCACCAGAAGGTCATGAAGAAATGCACGCTGTGCGTGGATCGCATCTACGACGCGAAACTGCCCGAGGCCGAGCGCAAGCCGGCGTGCGTGCTGGCGTGCCCGACCAATGCGCGGCTCTACGGCGATATCCATGATTCGGAGTCGGTGGTGTCGAAGGCCATACGTGAAAATGCAGGTTATGCGCTGATGCCCGAGTGGGGCACGCAGCCGGCGAATCACTATCTGCCACGACGCAAGACGGAGATGCGCATCCATGAAGACGAACTGGATCGTGCGGCGAATCCGCTGAAGATCGACGGCCGGCTGCCCAAGCCCGGCGTCAAGGATCCGTCGCTGGACGACGTGACGTCGTGGTAACGGAGTCATAGCGCGCATGAATCCCGCATTCTCGGTAATTTTTCTGACGACGCTGATCGGCGCCGGGCAGGGACTTTTTCTGGCGCTGTACGTGATCGAAGTGCGCGTGGCGACGGGCCTGCTGGCGGCACCGTCAGCGGGGTATTACTGGGTGGGCAGCGCCATTGCGCTGCTGTTGCTGGCGGCGGGGCTGCTGGCGTCTTTTTTCCATCTCGGACATCCGGAGCGCGCGTGGCGCGCCGCGGCGAAGTGGCGCACGTCGTGGCTGTCGCGGGAGGTGCTGGTGTTGCCCGCTTTCATGGCGGCTGTGGCCGCGTACGGCTGGGCGCACTGGCAGGGCATGGCATCCGCTACGCTGGTGCTGGGCGGTGCGGGTGTCGTGCTGTGCCTGGGCCTGTTCCTGTGCACGGCCATGATTTATGCGTGCATCAGGTTCCTGCAGGAATGGGCGACGCCGCTGACCTTCGTCAACTTCACGCTGCTGGGCAGCGCCTCGGGCGTCACGCTGGCCGCCGCACTCGCGGGATATCGCGGCGAGGCGATGGTCGATGTTGTCGGAGCCTGGGCGATCGCATTGACGGTCGCCGGGCTGATCACGCGTGCAGCGGCGCTATGGCGCAATGCGCGGCTGAAACCGGTTTCCAGCCTGCAGACGGCGATCGGCATCAAGCATCCGCGCATCGTGCAGAAAGCGCAGGGTTTCACGGGCGGGTCCTTCAATACGCGCGAATTTTTCCATGGCCGCGGACCGGGCACGTTGCGCAATGTCAAATGGGTTTTTCTGATCTCCGCTTTTGTCGCCCCGGTGGCGCTGATTGCGGCAGGCCTGGCTGCGCAGGCGCCGCTACCGCTGGTCACGGCGTTCGCAGTGCAGATTTTCGGTCTGATGGCTGAGCGCTGGTTCTTTTTTGCGCAAGCCAATCATCCGCAAAACCTTTATTATCAGGCGGTCTCCTGACCGGTTCTCATTGCAGCATGCCACCGCTTCAACACCTGCGCATACGCGTCCAGCAGTCTTATCATTCCGTACGTAACCTGACACAGCGAGAAAAGCAGCGCCTGGTCGACGAGATGCAGAAGACCAGGGGGCTGATGCCCATACTGATGAAGCAGCGCAACGGTCATCGCTGGACGGCCGAGGACAAGGCGCTGTTGCGCGATCATGTCCGGCGGCTGTCGCAGTTGAGTCCGTATCTGGTGTTGATCGTCATGCCCGGCGGCTTTTTTGTGCTGCCGGTGTTCGCATGGTGGGTCGATCGCCGGCGGCGATCGAATCGCCTGGTAACGCCGCTGAAAAAACAGTAATAGGTTTCCGCACGGCAGGAGATGCGGACGTGACCTGCTGCGAAATCGGCCGGTGCGGTGAAAGCCGTTACAATGCCACCGTGGGTAGCAGCATGGTTCCGGCACGGCCTGTGGTTGCCGGCAGACTGGAGCATCTGATGGATAACAGGACGCCCTGGGCATGAACAATTTTCAATTCGCCTGCGCGGATATCGACGCGTGCCTGCAGATGCGGACGGCGCGCATCGCGAACCTTCCGGGCACCTGACGCCCCATGGTTGCGATCTGGTATCTGCTGGTGCTGGCGCCGTTCATTGCGATTCCGATATTGTGGTGGAGCTATCGCAACAAGGTCAGGCAG
>JAOUIN010000009.1 GCA_029883965.1 Betaproteobacteria bacterium | reverse complement strand
AGATCTATGATCGCCATGTCGCACGGTTCCATGCGGCAGACAAACAGGATCCACTGGAAATCGCGCGTGATGTACACACAGTGATGGACGAGGTGATCATGCGTGATCGCGCTAAAGACCCGGACAGTCGCAACATTCAGTGCAGCAAGGGCTGCAGTCATTGCTGTCATGAGGCCGTCGAAATCTGGCCGCACGAAGCGGCGCTGCTGGTCAGTGTTGCGCACGAAAACGGCGTGGCGCTGGATCAGGCTCGTCTGGAACGACAGTGCCGATACACGGTAGATACCTGGCGGCAGCAGCCGCGGGCCGACAAGGCGTGCACGTTTCTGGGTGTCGACAACGCCTGCACGGTTTACGAGGTCCGCCCCAACGCTTGTCGCAAGCTGCAGGTGGTGACCGACCCTGCGTTATGCGATGCGTCGGATCACAAACCGGACAGCGTTGGTCGCTGGTTCAGCTGGGAAGCCGAGTTGATGGAATCCGCGGCGCTGGAAGTGTTTGGCGCTGCGTTGATGCCGGAATCACTGCTGCACGCATTGACGGCGCAGGAAGCGGCGCGCTGATTGCAGGTGAAAATCGGGGGATCACCGGCTGACCGTCACCGCACTTATGACTATGTTCCGGCGGCTGACTTGACCCTGTCGCGCGGCATCGCTAAACTTCAATCCCGATAGTTTTTGTCAAGTTTAGGAGTTGCAGTCATGTCTGTTCAGGAAACCATCAAGAATCAGGTTACGGGCCACAAGGTCGTGCTTTATATGAAGGGCTCGCCGGATTTTCCGCAGTGCGGTTTTTCGGCGAACGCGGTCAAGATCCTGCGCGCCTGTGGCGTCAATGAAATGTTTACGGTCAACGTGCTTGAAGATCCGGAAATCCGCCAGGGGATCAAGCAATACGCCAACTGGCCGACCATTCCGCAACTGTACGTCAATGGTGAGTTCGTCGGCGGGTCCGACATCGTGTCCGAGATGTACCAAAGCGGTGAGCTGCAGAAAATTCTGCAGCCCTGAAAGACCGCGAACCCCGAGAAAAGCCGGCTTATGCCGGCTTTTTGTTTTTAAGCCAACAGGAAATCATAGGCTTCCTGCACCATGAGTACGATGGCGATGGCAAACAGCATGCGGCGCATCCATATCCGGTAGGTTTCGCCGTCGATGCGACTGCGGGTCCTGGTGCCGATCAGACAGGTTGCGGTGGCGATCACGGCCAGTGGCAAAGTGATCAACCATTGGCTTGGCGATGCGATGCCGCCGGCGACCAGGGTGACAAACTGGGTGCACTTGCCGACAAAAAAACTGATGTTCATCGCCGGCACCAGCATCAGGGGCGGCAGACTGATGTTGAGGTAATAGATGATAAGCGGCGGCGCAGCGATATTCGCAGTGCTTTCAAATAGGCCGGCAAGCAGTCCACAGCCGACGCCTGAAATCCTGTGATGTCGTTTCATCAGCGGCCATTCCAAATGACCCAGGCGCAGCATCCCCAGATAAACCAGAATCACGCCGGCGAGCAGTAGCGCGTAAGGAAACTGCGGAAACAGCACGAACAGCTGTGCGCCGATGGCTGCACCGGGCAGGCCGCAGAGGGGTATCCACCAGAACCTGCGCAGGACGATGCCGAAGTCGGGGCTTTTTGCCAGAGTGACGATGACCGTGGCGAGACACGGCAGCAATATGGTGACCACAGCAAACTGCATGTTGGTCACGGCGGCAATCAGCGGCGTGGCGATCATCGGGAATCCCATGCCCAGCGCGCCTTGCACCCAGCCGCAGAACATGATCACGATTACGACGTACGTGATCAGCCAGGGCGAGAGCGTGTCGATGCCGAGCATGGGGAGCCGCCTTTACGCGGCGATGCGACCGGCGCGCGTCAATGCAAGCGCGACCACTTCGGCTATATGCAGGGCATTGCGATCGGTCAACTGGGCAATCTGCTCGCGGCAGCTGTAGCCGCTGGCAATGATCATGGTGTGTTCATCGGCGGCACGTACTGCGGGCAGCAACGCGGCTTCTCCCGTCTTCACCGAAATTTCGTAGTGTTCCGGGTTGAAGCCGAATGCCCCGGCCATGCCGCAACAGCCGGACTCGGCCGTGCGGGCGCGTATGCCCAGACGCTTCAGCAAGGCCAATTCGGACGCCATGCCGAATACGGATTTCTGATGGCAGTGCCCGTGCACCAGCGCATCACCCCCAAGCTGCGGCGGATCCCAGTCGGTGATGCTCATCAGGAAATCGCTGAACAGATGCACCTGCAGGCTCATTTTCCTGGCCAACGCATTTTCGGGAAAAAAATTCAGCAGTTCATCGCGGAACACCGACAGGCAGGCCGGCTCGAGGCCGATGATCGGTACGCCGGCGCGGATGTCGGGTTCCAGCACATCCAGAATTTCCCGGAGGTGGGCGCGCGCACTGTCGAGCATGCCGAAATCATAGAGCGGCCGGCCGCAACACAGATGTCGTTCGGGGAGGGTAACGGTATAGCCCAGCGTTTCCAGGACTTCGACCGCCGCGGCAGCCGAACCCGGCTGGAAGTGATTGTTGAACGTGTCCGCCCACAGAATGACGCGGCCGCGGTTTGTGCCGGCCGGCGGTGCGGGACTGCGCCGCTGGAACCACGTGCGGAAGGTGCGGCGGGCGAACTTCGGGATAGCGCGTTGCTGCGCGATGCCGCCCGCAAACTTGAGCAGCGCGGACAGCCCCGGCGTGGCGGCCAGCAGGTTCACGATGCGTGGTGCGAGCGCGGCCCATCTTGCCCAGTGACCGATCAGTCCCATCGTATAGGCCTGCACCGGACGCAGTTTCCCTTGATAGTGATGATGCAGGAACTCGGCTTTGTACGCGGCCATGTCGGTATGCGTAGGGCAATCGGACCGGCAGCCCTTGCAGGCGAGGCAGAGATCGAGGGCTTCGCGGACCTCCTCGCTTTGCCAGCCGTCACGGATGATCTCGCCGCGGAGCATTTCACCCAGCAGGCGGGCGCGGCCACGTGTGGAATAGCGCTCTTCGCGCGTCGCGCGATAACTGGGGCACATTACGCCGCCGGCGTGCGCGCGGCATTTGCCCATGCCGACGCAGCGTTCAATCGCGCGGTTGAAGCCGTTGCCTTCGCGGCTGGTGAACGCAAACGCAGTTGCCGGACGCAGCGGCTGATAGTCGGGACCGTATTTGAGGTTTTCGTCAGCCCGGTAGGGGTCGATGACCTTGCCCGGGTTCATGCGGTTGTCCGGATCCCAGATGGCCTTGAATTCGCGGAACGCCTGCATCAGCTCCTCGCCGTACATCACCGGCAGGAATTCCGCCTTGGCCTGACCGTCGCCGTGCTCGCCGGAGAGTGACCCGCCGTATTTGACGACGAGTTCGGCGGCGGCCCGCAGGAAGTCGCGCCAGGTGCGAATGCCCTCCGCCGAGCGGGTGTCGAAGGTGATGCGGGCGTGGATGCAGCCGTCACCGAAATGACCGTAGAGCGAGGTTTCATAACCATGACGGTCGACCAGCGCCTGGAATTCGCGCAGATAGTCGCCCAGCCGCAGCGGATCGACCGCAGCATCCTCCCAGCCCACGACGGGGTCGGGCTGATCCGCATGGATCGTCAGCGCGGTCGCTGATGCTGCAGTCTCGCGGATGGTCCAGATACGTTCGCACATGGCCGGGTCGGTGATCAGCCATGATGACGGGGCTCCCGCCCTGCCGGCGTAGTGTTCTACCAGCGCTGTGGCCTGCGCGCTCGCAGCCTGCACGGTCTCGGCGCCGAATTCAATCATGATCCACGCGTTGCCCTGAGGCAGCAACGCGATGTCCTCACCACGCAAGCCGCGTTCGCGCAATCCCCCGATGATGCGTTCGTCGAGCCCTTCGGTGGCGATGGGTTTGAACGGCAGTATGTCGGGAACGGCGTCGCCGGCAAGATAGATGTCGGGAAAGCCCAGCACCAGCAGAACCCGCTGCTGCGGGCTGTGCACCAGACGGGCTTGCGCACCCAGCGTGAATACGCAGGTGCCCTCGGTGCCCACCAGCGCGCGTGCGACGTTAAATCCGTTTTCCGGCAACAGCTGGTCGAGGTTGTAGCCGGAGACGCGGCGCTTGATTTTCGGGAACCGTGCGCGGATCAGATCGGCATACCGGTCACGCAGCGTACGCAGCCGGCTGTATATCTCGCCGCGGCGCCCGCCGGCGCGGATGATGCGCACCAGGTCGTCTTCGCTGGTCGGGCCTACGGTCAGCCGCAGCCCGTCGTAAGTCAAAATGTCCAGCGTTTCGATATTGTCGACGGTCTTGCCGGCCATGACCGAGTGCGCGCCGCAGGAATTATTGCCGATCATTCCACCGAGCGTGCAGCGACTGTGTGTCGCCGGATCCGGACCGAAGGTCAAACCGTGTTTTTCTGCGGCATCGCGCAACGTGTCGCATACCGTTCCCGGTTCGACGCGTGCACTCATGCCGGCCGGATCGATTTCGAGCACACGATTCAGATACTTCGAGGTGTCGATGACCACCGCGATATTGACGCACTGGCCGTTCTGGGAAGTGCCGCCGCCGCGCGGCAGCACCGGGACACCGTGTTCCCGGCAAATATCCATGGTTTCGATGACGTCCTCGACGTCGCGCGGCACGACGACCCCGATGGGGATCTGGCGATAGTTCGAGGCATCCGCCGAATAGACGGCGCGGGCGCCCGCGTCGAAGCGGACTTCACCCTTGATGCTGCGGCTCAGATGCCGGGCAAGCGCGGCGGGATCGGCGACTGCGGTCAGCGGTCGATGGCCATCAACAGGGGCGTTCAAATGGACTCCGGGATTAACGACAGGTCGCGGCACGAGGCTGCGGAGGCCCGATTGTAGCTTGACCTGCTGACCCCTAGAAAATACTCTTAAAAACAATAACTTGCGCCAACTCTTTTCGCGGGTGAATGAGGCATAATACTCAATAAAAACAATTGCTTAAGCACCTTTGTGCAAGCGTTTGCAACGAGTGTGCGTGCGGCGTATCATGCAAGGCCGCCGGATGTGCTGCTAGTCCGGTCAGGATCCGTTCTCAATGTCTTTGCGCTTGTCTGCAGCCCTCAGGTGCGGCAAGCATTAATCCGGAGGAAAGTAACCATGAATACCATGGCCGATACCAAGAACATTGCCAAAACACAGGCCGCGAGCGGCAAGGTGCGCATGACGCCGTCCGAGGCTTTTGTCGAAACACTGGTGGCGCAAGGCGTAAAGGACACGTTCGGTATCGTCGGTTCGGCCTACATGGATGCGCATGATCTGTTTCCGCTCGCCGGTATCCGGTTTCTGTCGGTGGCGCATGAGCAGAATGCCGCGCACATGGCCGATGGTTATTCACGGGTGACGGGCAAGCACGGTGTGTGCATCGCCCAGAACGGCCCCGGGATCACCAACTTTGTCACCGGCATCGCGGCGGCGTACTGGGCGCATTCGCCGGTGGTCTGCGTGACGCCGGAATCGGGCAGCCTGTCGATGGGGCTGGGCGGGTTCCAGGAAACCGAACAGATGCCCATATTCTCCAAGATCACCAAATGGCAGGTGCACGTAAACTCGCCGCTGCGCATTGCCGAACTGACCGGACGTGCGTTTGACATTGCGATGGCCGAGCGCGGACCGGTGCAGATCAATATTCCGCGCGACTATTTTTACGGCGAAGGCGAGTATGAAATTCCGCAGCCGCACAAGCTCGAGCGTTCCGCGGGCGGGCCGGAGTCTCTCGATGCCGCGGCCAAGATGCTCGCCAAGGCCAAGTTTCCGGTGATCCTGTCGGGTGGCGGCGTGATCATGGCCAACGGCATCAAGGAATGCGCGGCACTCGCAGACTATCTGACCGCGCCGGTGGTCAACTCCTATCTGCACAACGATTCCTTCCCGGCGAGCCATCCGCTGTGCTGCGGTCCGCTCGGTTATCAGGGTTCGAAGGCAGCGATGAACATCATTGCCAAAGCGGACGTAGTGCTGGCGCTGGGTTCGCGCCTCGGCCCCTTCGGCACGCTGCCGCAGCACGGGCTGGATTACTGGCCGAAAAACGCCAAGATCATCCAGGTCGATGCGGATTCGCGCATGCTCGGCCTGGTCAAGAAAACCACGGTCGGCATCTGCGGCGATGCGCGGCAGGCGGCGATTGCGCTGCTCGAGCGCGTAAAGGCGATTGCCAAATTCACGCCGAACAAGGCGCGCCTGGCCGAGGTGCAGAAGGCGAAAAAGGCGTGGGTCGAGGAACTCGACAAGTGGGCCTCGCCGAATACCAAGACCCGCATCGGGCCGCGGCAGGCGCTTGCTGCGCTGGCGCGCGCGATGCCTAAGAATGCGATGGTATCGACCGATATCGGCAATGTCTGCTCGGTGTCGAACAGTTATCTGCATTTCGAAACTGCGCCATCATTTCTCGCGGCGATGAGTTTCGGCAACTGCGGCTACGCGTTTCCGGCGGCGATGGGCGCCAAAGTCGGACGCCCGGACCGGCCGGCCATTGCCTATGTCGGTGACGGCGCCTGGGGCATGAGCCTGAACGAAGTGATGACCTGTGTGCGCGAGAAGATCCCGGTGATCGCGGTGGTGTTCAATAACGGCCAGTGGGGTGCGGAGAAAAAGAATCAGGTCGACTATTTCGAAAACCGCTTCCTCGGCACCAATCTGCAGAATCCGAATTTTGCCGAAGTTGCCGAGTCCATGGGTGCGAATGGCCTGACGGTCGAGCACGTGGACGAGGTCGGCGACGCCTTGCGCGCAGCCGTGCGATCGAACAAGCCGACGGTGATCAACATGATGCTGACGCAGGAACTGGGCGACCCGTTCCGGCGCGATGCATTCCGCCAGCCGCGGCGGTTGCTGGCGAAATACCGCAAGCACAGCGCGAAGCAATACCGCTGAACCGTACTGCCGGGCAAAAAAAGCCGGCACCAGCCGGCTTTTTCCCCCAATGAAAACTCGCACCAACAAAGCGGCAAGGCTCGCCGACGTTGCGCGACTCGCCAAAGTATCGACGGCGACGGTGTCGCGTGCATTGACGCTGCCGCACAAAGTGAAAGCGCGCACGCTGGAACGCGTGCACCAGGCGGCGCATACGCTGGGTTATGTCGCTCATGGCGCGGCACGCGCGCTGGCATCGCGGCGCACACACACCATTGCCGCCGTCGTGCCGACGCTGGACAATGCAATATTTGCGAACACCATACACGCGCTGCAGCGTACGCTGGATGCGGCCGGTTACGTGCTGTTGCTGGCCAGCCACGAGTTTGATGCCGACGTCGAGGCGCGCGTCACGCGGGCGCTGATCGAGCGCGGTGTGGACGGGCTGGTTCTGCTGGGCACGACGCACCATCCCGACATCTACCGCATGATCGAAGCCCACTCTCTGCCTTATGTGCTGACCTGGGCTTTTGACGAGAGCGGGGATCAGCCCTGTGTCGGCTTCGACAATCGCGCTGCGGCAATGCGCGTCACCAATTACCTGCTGGATCTGGGTCACGTGCGGTTTGCGATGATCTCCGGAATTACCCGGCACAATGAGCGTGCCCGGGAGCGCCTTGCCGGCGTGCACGCTGCGCTCGCTGCACGGGGGCTGGCATTAACTGCTGCGCACATAGTCGAGAAACCGTATACCCATACCGGTGGCCGCGAAGGATTGCGCGAGGTCATGGCCGGACGCGAACCACCGACGGCGGTGATCTGCGGCAACGATGTGCTGGCCATCGGGGCCATTGCTGAATGCAACGTGCGGGGGCTGACTGTGCCCGGCGACGTGTCGATCACCGGGTTTGACGACATGGAAATTGCCGGAGTGATGACGCCGGCACTGACCACGGTGCGGTTCCCGACCACGGACCTGGGGGTATATGCGGCCAAACATCTGCTTCTGCGGCTGGAGGGCAAAACCGTGGAACTGCGCTGTAAACTGCCGACTGAACTGGTGGTGCGTGAGAGCGCGGCGGTGCCGCGACGCCGGGGTTAGGCGCGGCGGCGACTGTTCAGGTCAGCGCCTTGCGTGCCTTGGCGATGGCCGCTTTTACCCGAGCGGGCGCCGTGCCGCCGATATGGCTGCGGCTTTTCATCGAGCCCTCGAGTGTGAGCGCTTCAAATACATCCTCGGCAATCAGCGGCGAGAACTGGTGCAGGTCGGCCAGCGCGAGCTCGGAGAGATCGCAACCGCGCGTTTCGGCGAAACGCACGGCCTGTGCCACGGTTTCGTGGGCCTCGCGAAAGGGCGTGCCTTTCTTGACCAGATAGTCCGCCAGATCGGTTGCCGTGGCATAACCTTCGAGTGCGGCAGCCCGCATCGCCTTGGCATTGACGGTGATGCCACCCACCATGCCGGCAAATACGGCAAGGCTCATCAGCAGCGTGTCGACCGTGTCCAGCAGCGGCTCCTTGTCTTCCTGGTTGTCCTTGTTGTAGGCGAGCGGCTGGCCTTTCATCAGGGTCAGCAGTGCGACCAGATTGCCGTTGACCCGGCCGGTCTTGCCGCGCACCAGTTCGGCCACGTCGGGATTTTTCTTCTGCGGCATGATCGACGAACCGGTGCAATAGCGGTCGGCAATGTCTATGAAGCCGAAGCGCGGACTCATCCACAGTATCAGCTCCTCGCTGAACCGGGACAGATGGGTCATGGTCAATGCGCCGGCCGCGACGAATTCAATCGCAAAATCCCGGTCTGATACCGCGTCCAGGGAATTCTCGCAAACGCCATCGAAACCCAGCTCCTTGGCGACCATCTGCCGGTCGATCGGAAATGAGGTTCCGGCGAGCGCGGCTGCGCCCAGCGGCAGCCGGTTGATGCGCTTGCGGCAGTCCGCAAAGCGCTGCGCATCGCGCGAGAGCATCTCGACGTAAGCCAGCAGGTGATGCGCAAATGACACCGGCTGCGCCACCTGCAGGTGGGTAAAGCCGGGCATTACGGTGTCGGCGTGCTTCTCCGCCAGATCCAGCAGCGCGCGCTGCAGCGCCTTGAGCAGGGTTTGCACGTGATCGGTCGCCGCGCGCAAGTAAAGACGCACATCAGTGGCGACCTGGTCGTTGCGTGAACGACCGGTGTGCAGGCGTTTGCCGGCATCGCCCACCAGGTCGGTGAGGCGCCGTTCGATGTTGAGATGCACGTCTTCCAGGTCTATGGACCACGGGAAAGTGCCGGCACGGACCTCCTCGCCGATCGAGGCGAGCCCTTTTTCGATGGCTTCGAGATCGGCCGCCGTCAATATGCCGACCGCATGCAGCATGCGGGCGTGGGCAACCGAGCCCTGTATATCGAATTCGGCGAGCCGCTGGTCAAAGCTGACCGAAGCGGTAAAGCGCTTGACCAGATCATCCACCGGTTCAGTAAACCGGCCCGACCAGGGTTTGGTCGCGCTCTGTTTCGCGCCGCTTCTTGTTTTATCTTTTGCCGACATGGACTTGCGTGGGGCCTGCTAGAATGAAACCGCCATGGCGCGGAGTATAAATCATAATGCCAACACCGGCGCCCTGCCGGACTTCCGCAACTTCGGAATACTGCTGCGGATACTGCTGGTCGTGAACGGTGTGGCGATGCTGGCGGCGCTGCTGCAGGTGCGGAGCGTTGTGCAGTGGCCGGCGCAGTTTACCGAGAATGCCGCACTGGTCGAACCGCTGCTGATATTGAGTCTGCTGGTGCTCGCCGCAACCGAAGGCGTACTGCGCCGGTTGTCTTACCCGGCGGCTATTTTCGCCGTGGTCGCGATCGAACTCGGTCTGACCGTCGTACTGCACGCAGCCAGCAGGACATGGTTTTTCGTGGAAATGCATTCGCTGCCACGCTGGCTGCTGATCGTCGCGTTAACCACGGGCATGCTGCTGGTTTACTTTGATCTGCGCGGACGGGCGCTGTCACCGGCCCTCTCCGAAGCGCGGCTGCAGGCGTTACAGGCGCGCATCAGGCCCCACTTCCTGTTCAACAGCATCAACGCCGTACTGTCGCTGGTGCGGCAGTCGCCGCGCCGCGCCGAGGCGGCACTGGAAGACCTGGCGGGGCTGTTCCGCGCGTTGATGGCGGACAACAGGGAGCTCACGCCGATTGCACGGGAAGTCGAACTCTGCCGCCAGTATCTTGATCTGGAACAATTGCGGCTCGGCGATCGTCTGCAGGTGGAATGGCATACGGAAAACATGCCGCCGGACGCGCTGGTGCCGCCGCTGTCGCTGCAGCCGCTGCTGGAGAACGCCGTGTACCATGGCATTGAGCCCAGCGAAAAACCGGGAACGGTCAGCATCAACATCTACGCGGCACGTGACCGGTTGCATGTCGTGCTGCGCAATCCTTATCGCGCGTCCGGCAATCACCATTCCGGCAACAAGATGGCCCTTGCCAACATCCGCGAGCGACTGCAGTTGCATTTCGATGTCGCCGCCGAGCTCACCACGAAAGTTGGCGAAGACACCTATGAGGTGCGGATCGTCATGCCCTACGTGAAGGCCAGGCAGCCATGAGCGGACCACTGCGTGTGCTGATCGTCGATGACGAGGCGCCGGCGCGCAGTCGCATGCGCGATCTGCTCGCGGACGTGAGCGCGGTCTTGCCGGTGGAGATCGCCGGTGAAGCAGCCAACGGGCGCGAGGCATTGCGCCTGGCGCAGAGCGGTGAAATCGACGTCGTGCTGCTCGACGTGCGCATGCCCGGCATGGATGGAATCGAAGTCGCGCAACACCTGCAAAAGCTCGAGCTTCCGCCGGCGGTCATTTTCGCGACGGCCTATGATGCCTATGCGATCCGGGCGTTCGATCTGCACGCGGTTGACTACCTGCTTAAGCCCATTCGTGCCGCAAGGCTGCAGGAGGCATTGTCGCGAGCCGTGCACAATATCGCGCCGGCCGCAGCGCTGCGGGATCTGCAGCAGGCGCCGCGCGCCTGCCTGAGTGCGGCTGAGCGCGGCAAGGTGCATCTGATCCCGGTCGAAGAAGTGTTGTACCTGCGCGCGGAACTGAAATATGTCACCGTGCGCACCGCCGCACGAGAGCATCTCATTGAAGAATCGCTGACACGGCTGGAGGAGGAGTTCGGCGAGATTTTTGTGCGCGTGCACCGCAACTGCCTGGTTGCGCGTGCGGCAATCCGCGGGTTCGAGCGGGAGGGCGGCGAATCCGGCGAAGGGCCGTGGCGGGTCGTGCTGGCTGATCTGGAGGAGCGCATCCCGGTGAGCCGGCGTCAGCAGCATCTGGTGCGCGAGCTGGCGCGATAGGACCGGCTCAGGGTTTGCGCGGCCGCATTTTCACCAGGCCTGCCTCCAGCGCCTGTTCGATATACAGCCGGTAAAAGTCGTCCGCAAGCAAGCCGACAATGGGTGGCGCGACCGCCTTGCCCTCCGCATCGAACGCGATCAGTGTCGGAACGCGTCGCACACCGTGGCTGCGCGCGAAACTGAGATGTGTCGTGGTCTTGCCATCGAAATCACGCAATGCGGTGCTGCGACCTACATCGATCTCGCGGATCAGCACGCGGCCCCGCCACTTCGGATCATTTTGCAGCGGGATCAGGTAGTCACGACGCGCAATCGCGCAGTACGGACAGGAATGCTCCATGAAGTGAATCAGCAACGGCGCACGTTGTATCCGCGCCGCAGCGGCGAGTCGGGCGAGGTCGTCCGCAAGTAGCAACTGCGCGGCGACCGGCGCGGTGGCACCTATCGTCCATGCTACAATCAGCCATCGAAAAAATCCTAGAATTTTCAATATAATCAATATGATAGTAAGAGCTTCCCGGCGCGTTCCGGATTCAGTGGTGATTGCTACACGGGAGTCGGCCCTGGCATTGTGGCAGGCGCAGCATGTGCAGGCGGCACTGAGACAATTATATCCGGCAATGGCCGTATCCATACTCGGCATGACGACGGAGGGCGACCGCAATCTCGGCAGCTCGCTCGCCAAGATCGGTGGCAAGGGGCTGTTCGTCAAGGAGCTCGAGGACGCGCTGGCTGATGGTCGCGCGGATATCGCCGTGCACAGCATGAAAGATGTGCCCATGCATTTGCCCGAAGGCTATGTGCTTGCGGCGGTACTGGAGCGCGCCGATCCGCGCGATGCATTTGTCTCGACGCAAGGTCCCGGCCCGGCCGCATTGCCCGCCGGCGCGCGCGTGGGTACATCCAGCCTGCGCCGCGAGTGCCAGTTGCGGGCGAATTTTCCGCATCTGCTGATCGAGCCGCTGCGGGGCAACGTGCAGACGCGACTGCGCAAGCTCGATGAGGGTCAGTACGGCGCGATCATACTCGCGGCGGCGGGACTCAAGCGCCTCGGACTGGCGGATCGCATCACCGCATTGCTGACGCCCGAGCAGAGCCTGCCGGCAGTCGGGCAGGGCGCTCTCGGTATCGAGTGTCGCGGAGACCGGGCAGATCTCCTTGATCTGCTGGCGCCGCTGGCGCATCTGCCGACGCAGCAATGTGTGACGGCTGAACGAGCATTTTCGCGGGCACTTGCGGGCAGTTGCAACGTGCCGCTAGCCGGATTTGCGGAACGCAGCGGCGACGAATTGCGGCTGCGCGGACTGGTCGGGTCGCCCGACGGGAGACAGGTCGTGCGCGGTGAAGTGGCCGGGGCGGCGGCGGATGCTGACGCGCTGGGACTTGCGCTGGCAGCCGATCTAAGGAACCGCGGCGCCGCCGAAATACTCGCAGCGCTGGCACACAGTCCATGACCGCGGCAGCGGGGCCGCTGACCGGCCGCGGCATCGTGGTTACCCGTCCCGCGCACCAGGCGGAACCACTGGCAGGCCTGATTCGCGCGGAGGGCGGTAACGCGATTGTTTTTCCGGTCCTCGAGATTCTCGATACCGCGGACATTCAGCCGCTGATCGAGGTCATCGACCGGCTTGATGACTACAATCTTGCGATCTTCATCAGCCCCAATGCCGTGATGCGTGCGATGAATCAGATCGTGGCGCGCCGCCCATGGCCCGCAGGCCTGCTTGCCGCCGCCGTCGGCAAGGGGAGCGTCAAGGAACTCAAACGTTTCGGCCTGAGCGATGTCATTGCGCCGGCGCGCGTTTTCGACAGCGAAAGGTTGCTGGATTTACCGCAGCTGCAGTCTGTCGCGGGACAGCGCGTGATCATCTTCAGGGGTGACGGCGGCCGCGAGCTGCTGGGTGACACACTGATTGCGCGCGGTGCGAGCGTTGAATATGTCGAATGTTACCGTCGTGTCCGGCCGCGCACGGATGCGGCGCCGCTGCTGAAAGCGTGGGCGCGCAATGAGGTTCATGCCGTGTGCGTGACCAGCAGCGAAGGGTTGCGCAATCTGTTCGAGATGGTCGGTAAACTGGGCCAGTCATGGTTGCGGCGCACCCCTGTGCTGGTGCCGCACCCGCGTATCGCCATGGCAGCACGGGAACTCGGCTGCAACAATGTTATCGAGACCGTGCCCGGCGATGAGGGCCTGATGGCGGCGTTGCGTCAGCATGTCGGTTTGACATGAAAATTGTGCCCGCATGCTATCCTTCAAATCATGAGTGAAGAACGTACTGAACCCGCCGGCGTGTCGGAAACCGCAGGTGGCACGGCTGCGGAAAGTGACGGCCCGGCTGCAGCGCCCCGGGAGAGCAAACCCGGCGGATCCGCACTGGCGGCGCTGGCGCTGATCGTGGCGCTGGCGGCTGCCGGGGCGGCCGCCTATCAGTGGTATCACGACCGCGGTGCCGGCGAGGCACTCCGCCACGAGCTCGCCAAGCGTCTGGCGGACATGGAAGCGCAGAACAAGGACGCTGTCGCGCGCGCAAGCCAGGCATCGGCCGCATTGCGCGAGGCCGAAGTCAAGCTGGGCGTGCTCGAATCCAAACTTGCGGAATCGCAGAATCAGCAGATTGCGCTGGAAGCGCTGCACCAAGAGCTCTCGCGCAATCGTGATGAATGGGCATTCGTCGACATCGAACAATCGATATTGCTTGCCAGTCAGCAATTGCAGATCGCCGCCAACGTGCGCGCTGCGCTGATCGGTCTGGAGAACGCAGAAGCCCGGCTGCAGCGGATGGATCAACCGCGTTACACCGCGTTGCGACGAACACTGGCGCGGGACATCGAGCGCCTGAAGTCGCTGCCTCTGGCCGATGTTTACGCGACCAGTGTACGGCTGGACGACGTGATTGCAGGAATCGACAAATTGCCGCTGGCGATGGATGCGCGCGCGCGCGCCGAAGCCGTTGCCGCGCCGCCCGTCGCTGCCGACATGCCGGACTGGGAGCGTGTGTTGCGCGAAGCCTGGCGGGAGCTGCGTCAACTGGTGCGAGTACAAACCTCCAATCTACCGGACGCCGTGCTGCTGCCGCCCGACCAGGTTTTTTTCCTGCGCGAGAATCTCAAACTGCGTCTGCTGGGGGCGCGTATTTCTCTGCTGTCCCGGGACGCGAAGAGCTTTCAGCGTGACCTGAATCTGGCGCTGGCTGCGCTGGAACGGCATTTTGACGCGAATGACGGAGGTGTTACGGCTGTCGCTGCGTCATTGCGCAAACTGCAGTCGGCGCAGGTGCAGGTCGACATGCCGGACCTGACGGAAACGCTGGAAACCTTGCGTAAACTTCGTTTGCCGCGCCCCAAGGGGTCCGGATAGATGGCGCTGTCTTTGCCCGGATCGCCGATGCGACAGTCGCGACTGCGCCAATGTCCTGAAAACGGAAGCCCATGCGCTGGCTGATCTGGATATTTCTCCTGGGGGCGCTGGCTGCAGTTCTGACATTGTTGGCGCGGATGAATGCAGGATACGTGCTGGTGGTCTTGCCGGGGCATCGCATCGAACTGTCGGTGAATTTTGCGGTGGTGCTGCTGGCCCTGGGATTTTTGCTGGGCTATTTTCTGGTGCGCCTGCTGGTCACTACCGTCGAATTGCCGGCGCGCGTCGCCCGGTTTCGCGCCGCGCGTCGCCGTGAATCCGCACATGGCGCACTGGTCAGCGCGCTGCGCGAGTTCTTCGCCGGGCGCTACGCACGGGCCGAGAAGACGGTGAATCGTGCAGTGGCGCTGGGAGAACCCGCTGATCTAGGGGCGATCGTAGCCGCCCGCGCCGCGCATGAGCTGCGCGCGCCCGATCGGCGTGACCGGTATCTCGGGCAGATCGAGCTGAATCCGAAAAAACCCGACATTGCGCTGGTCGTAAGCCGCGCACGGATGCTGCTTGACGAACGGCGGCCGGAAGATGCGCTTGCTGCGCTGGCCCTGCTGCCCAAAAAGCATACGGCGGTGTTGCGCCTGGAATTGAGGGCGCGGCAACGCATGGGCCAGTGGGATCTGGTTCCCGCATTGATCAACCAGCTCGAAAAGCGAAACGTGTTCAGTGCGGATCAGGCCGATACCGAACGTCGTCATGCCTGGCGCGAGCTGTTGCGGCAGCAATCCGAGATCACCGCGCTGACCGACGCGTGGAAGCGTGTGCCCGAGCGCTATCGCAAGGACACGACGGTGACTGCGGTTGCGGCGCAGGCGTATCACAAGCTGGGGCGTTACGCCGAAGCGCAGGCCATCATCGAGCGCAGCCTGGATGCCGAGTGGGACAGTGGCCTGGCGGCTTTGTATGGGGAATGCGGTGCCGCGGACACGCTGCGCCAGATTGAACGCGCCGAACGCTGGCTGCGCGATCACCGTGAAGACGGTGCACTGCTGCTGGCGCTCGGCCGCTTGTGCGCGCAACAGCAGTTGTGGGGCAAAGCACAAAGTTACCTGGAGGCGAGTTTGTCGGTGGAACCCAGTTATTCAGTGCATCTCGAGCTTGCGCGGCTGCACGAGAAACTGGGGCGCGCCGACGACGCACGCGTCCATTATCGTGCCAGTCTCGAACTGGCTGTCGACGAATTGAGGGCCGGCCAGGTCAGGCGGGTCGGTGACGGGCGCGGCAATCCGCCGTCCTGAAGCGAAGGATCAGGTGCCGGCCGGCACGGCTGGTGTGAACGCATCGGCATGGAAAGCCGCTTCCGGAAGGCCGTTGTGCGTGCACAAATCCAGCCGCGCCGCATCGATCATTGCCGGCGCGCCGCAGGCATATACCTCGTATCCGCTCAGGTCGGGCAAATCGGCCATAACGGCTTGGTGTACCAGTCCGCGCCGCCCGCCCCATTGCTCTTCCGGGGAAACATCAGACAAAACCGGAATGTAGCGGATACCCGATTCACGTTGCCAGCGCTCCGGCAGTTCATTCAGATAAAGATCGGCGGCGTGACGAGCGCCGCGATAAAGCGTCATCGGGCGCTTGATCCCGTGGTGGAGCGCATGTTCGATGATGGCCTTGATCGGAGCGAACCCGGTGCCGCCCGCAATCAGCACCACCGGCTTGTCGCTGTCTTCGCGCAGAAAAAAACTGCCCAGAGGGCCCTCAAACCGCAGGATGTCTTTTTCCTTCATGCGCGTGAAAACATGTTCGCTGAAAGATCCGCCGTAGTTGCGCAGATGCAGCTCCAGCAGGTTGTCGTCGTGTGGCGGATTGGCCATGGACAGGCTGCGGCGGGTGCCGTCTTTCAGCAGAATGTCGATGTACTGGCCGGCAAGAAACTGCAGGCGTTCCGCGGCCGGCAGTCGCAGCCGGATACGCATCACGTCGGGAGAAATCAGCTCCAGCGTCTGTACGCGGCAGGGCAGCGTTTTTACCGGAATGTCCTTGACCGTGCCGATTTCACGGCATTCGATGACCAGGTCGGAGCGGGCGCAGGCCTGACAGAACAGCGCCATGCCCAAGTCCCGCTCGGCGCCAGACAGCGCGGTTTCCTGGGGCCTGCCGTGGTCGATATCGCCTTCGACCACTTTGCCTTTGCATGACCCGCAGGCGCCGTTGCGGCAGCCGTAGGGGAGCATGAACCCCTCGCGCAGCGCCGCCTCCAGTATGGTCTCGCCATCCTGGGCATGAAAAATGTGGCCGCTGGGCCGGATCGTGATTTGCCGGGACATGTCTGTTACAGGGAATTCTGGACGGGATGACTGGGCTAGAATACGGCGCTATATGAAACTCGGAAATTCATGAAACGGCTTCTGGTCATCGGTTGCGGCGATGTCGGCATGCGTGTCGCGTTGTTGTTGCGGTCGCGGTATCGAATTTATGCGCTGACCCGAAATCCAGATCAGCTTGCCGCGCTGCGTGAACATGACATCGTTCCGCTGACCGGTGATCTGGACCAGCCGGAGACGCTGTCGGGTTTGTCCAGTCTCGCGCATGAGGTGATACATCTTGCTCCGCCACCCGCGCATGGAATTGCTGATACACGCACGGCGCATCTGATCGCGGCACTGGGACGGGGTCGGAGTTTACCACAGCACTTCATCTACATCAGTACCAGCGGTGTTTATGGTGACTGCGGCGGGGCATTGATCGACGAGACCAGTCCGCTGCGGCCGCAAACGGATCGCGCTCGGCGTCGTGCGGATGCCGAGCGACGGCTGCGTGCATGGGGTACGCGCACCGGCGTGCGCGTCAGCATTCTGCGTGTCCCCGGCATTTATTCGGCCGACCGCCTGCCGGTCGCGCGCATCGAGCGCGGAACGCCGGCGCTGCTGCCCGAGGACGATTCCTATGTCAACCATGTGCATGCCGACGACCTTGCGCATATGGTGGTTGCAGCCCTGCATCACGGGCAGGCCAACCGCAGTTACAACGCCAGCGATGATGCTCCGCAGAAAATGGGCGACTACTTTGATCTGGTGGCGGACCGCTGCAATCTGCCGCGCCCGCCGCGCATGGCACGTGCCGAAGCGCACACGGCGTTGCCGGAGAATCTACTGTCGTTCATGAATGAGTCGCGGCGCCTCGCCAACCACAGGATCAAACAGGAACTGCGGGTGCGGTTGCTTTATCCGACAGTGCGCGAAGGCATTGCCGCCGCGACTGCGCCGCAGGGCACACAGGACACGCGCCATGCCCACTGACGGCGATCAGGTGCTACTGGTGCTGTCGACTATGCCGGATCAGGCAGGCGCTCGGAAGCTGGCGCGCCTGCTGACTGAGTCGCGACTGGCAGCCTGCGTCAATGTGCTGTCACCCTGCCAGTCGGTGTACCGGTGGCGCGGCGCGGTCGAGGAAAGTACGGAAATCCCGATGCTGATCAAGACGACTGCGGGCCGCTACGCTGAGCTTGAATCCGTGGTGCGGGCCAACCATCCTTACGAACTTCCTGAAATCATTGCGGTCCCACTTGCCCGCGGCCTGTCCGGATACCTTGAATGGGTTGCCGGTGAAACCGCCTAACCCGCTATTACCCTTTCCCGGCCTTTTGTGTTCACTATGAAATTACGCTGGCTGGTCCTGATCCCGCTGCTGTGCGCCGGCCTGGTACATGCGGCCGAGCCTGAATTGCTGGAGCCGGAAAAAGCCTTTGTGTTCAGCGCGCGGGTTACCGGCTCCGACAGCGTTGAGGTCCGTTATGTCATCGCGAAAGGCTATTACATGTACCGGGACAAGTTCCGGTTCGTGCTGGAGCCTGCGACGGTGGCCCGGGGCGAACCGCTGCTGCCGCCGGGAAAACTCAAGAAAGACGAGTTTTTCGGCGAAACCGCGGTTTATCGCGACGAGGTGCGGATTACGCTGCCGATTAACCGTGATGAGAAAGTGGACCGCGTGATGCTGACCGCGGTTTCGCAGGGTTGCGCGGATGTCGGCGTCTGTTATGTGCCGGTTGAACAGAAAGCCGAGTTGCGGCTGGTGACCGGCGCCACCGGAGGAACCGCTGCTGCCCCGGACGGCGCGCTGTCGCAGCTGTTTGCGGGATCGCGCAACGCGCCCGGAGGTTCCCCGGCCCCGCTGGCAAAGGGCGAGGATGATCTGGTTGCTGATCTGTTTCATGGCGAAGCATGGCTGTTGATCATCAGCTTTTTTGTTTTCGGGTTGCTGCTGTCGTTTACGCCCTGCGTGCTGCCAATGGTGCCGATACTCTCCGGCATCATCGTCGGGCACGGGCACAAGCTGACCCGTATGCACGGGCTGCTGCTGTCGGCAGTTTATGTGCTGGGGATGGCCATCACTTACGCATTGGCCGGCGTTGCTGCCGGGATTTCCGGCGCACTGCTGTCCGCCGCACTGCAGAGTCCGTGGGTTCTGGGCGCCTTTGCGACACTGTTTGTAGTGCTGGCCCTGTCGATGTTCGGATTTTACGAACTGCAACTGCCCACGGCCCTGCAGTCGCGGCTGGCCGGGGCGAGCGGGCGGTTGCACGGCGGACACTACACGGGGGTATTCGCGATGGGGGTGCTGTCGGCCCTGATCGTCGGGCCCTGTGTCGCGGCGCCGCTGGCTGGCGCCTTGCTCTATATCTCCCAGAGCGGCAATGCGGTGCTGGGCGGCAGTGCGCTGTTTTCGATGGGCCTGGGCATGGGGGTGCCGCTGCTGGTCCTCGGTGCGTCGGCCGGAACACTGTTACCCAAAGCCGGGCCGTGGATGGAAACCGTCAAGCGGTTTTTCGGAGTCATGCTGCTCGCAGTCGCGATTTATCTGGTGTCGCCCGTGATACCGGTGACCGTGCATATGCTCGCGTGGGCGGCGTTGCTGATCTTTACCGCGATTCATTTGCGCGCACTGGATCCGCTGCCCCCGGGTGCCCGCGGCTTTGCCCGGTTCAGCAAAGGAGCGGGCGTGATTGCCCTGGTTGCGGGCGTTGCTTTTCTTGTCGGCGCACTCTCCGGCGGTCGCGATGTACTGCAGCCGCTGTCCGGGTTGCGCGGTTCCGCAACCGGTGCGGGCGGAGCGACACCGGGAGTCGCTTTTCAGCGCGTCGCCAGTCTGGCGGAACTCGATGCACAGATCAGCGCCGCAGCAGGAAAAACTGTGATGCTGGATTTTTATGCCGACTGGTGCGTGAGTTGCAAGGAGATGGAGCGTTATACATTCAGCGATCCCGGCGTGCAGACGCGCCTCGGGGGCATGGTCAAAATTCAGGCGGATGTGACCACGGGAACGGCCGAACACCGGGCGCTGCTGCAGCGGTTCAGGTTGTTCGGCCCGCCCGGCATTGTGTTCTTTGACAGCGCCGGCCGTGAAATACCGGGTCTCCGGGTCATCGGTTATCAGCCGGCGGACAAGTTCGCGGCCGTACTCGACCAGGCGCTGGGCGCGCGGTGAGCCCGGTCCGGCGCGCGCTGCTGTTTGCCGGCGCCGGCGGCCTGGCCGCGGCCGCCGGCTATGCTGCCCATCTGTGGCGCCTTGGCAGCCTGGGTTCTTCGGGAACAGCCGATGCCGCGGCGGCGATACTTAATAGCCGGCTGACCGCTCTTGATGGCACGGTGCAATCACTGGCGGCATTTCGCGGGAAGGTTCTGGTCATCAATTATTGGGCAACCTGGTGCGCCCCGTGCCGCGAAGAGATACCGCTTTTCATCCGGCTTCAGGGGGAATTTGCCGATAAAAACCTGCAATTTGTAGGCATTGCCATTGATCAGGTAGATAAAGTTCGTGATTTTGCCAAAGAGTTTCAAATCAATTACCCGGTGTTGCTTGCCGGGATCGAGGCGATGGAGTTGTCGCGGCAGGCCGGCAACAAGGCGGGCGTATTGCCCTATACATTGGTGCTGGACCGATCGGGAGCAATCGCGGTGCGCCTGGTTGGCGCCATTTCCGAGGCGCGGATGCGCAAGGAATTGGCGCCGCTGCTGTAATTGACATTGATTCGCGGCCAAACACACGGTGGTTATCGCGATAAAATCAGTTAAAGTCGATCTTTGTGTCGGCTAAATCACGTAAAAATCATCAAATGGCTTTAAAGTCAGGGCAGGCGCGGTCTCGGTTGATGCGGCCCGGGTAAAGCCACGAAAGCCGAGGCGCAGGAAAAGCGGTGGCGCGGGACGAATCGTCACGGCGGGGTAAGGGCACCCTAAAGCCCCGCTAAAAAGCGCAAAGTCGTAGACATTTTCGCCTAAAATAAGGCAAAATCCGGCATCTTGTATTAGCCGATCTTTTCGTCTGCAGGGTCGGCCGGTTGGATGTGGCTACAATGCCGCAGAACCGTGGTGGCAACACGAAAACGATTATAAACAGGAATTCCATGGCGAGTCCGCAACACCTGCTGCTGCTCAACGGGCCGAATCTGAATTTGCTGGGCACACGTGAGCCGGAGATTTATGGTGCGACGACGCTGGCAGATATCGAGAGCCGGTTGCAGGACCGCGCCCGTCAGGCCAAGGTCAAACTGGTGACCTTTCAGAGCAATGCCGAAGCGGCGCTGGTCGAGCGGGTGCAGCAAGCGGGACGGGAAGGCGTGGATTTCATCCTCATCAATCCTGCCGCGTTTACCCATACCAGCGTCGCCCTGCGTGATGCACTTGCCGCGGTTGCGGTTCCGTTTGTCGAGATTCATCTGTCAAACGTGTTCGCGCGGGAATCCTTTCGCCACAAGTCTTATTTTTCTGACCTTGCAGTAGGCATTATCAGTGGCCTGGGGCCGCTCGGGTATGAACTGGCGCTGGATTTCGCGCTGCGGTACACCAACAGGGGTTGAGTCATGGATTTGCGCAAACTGAAGACTTTGATTGACCTGGTGCAGCAGTCCGGCATCGCCGAACTGGAAATTACCGAGGGGGAGGAAAAAGTGCGTATCAGTCGCTTCGGCGCCCCCGGTGCACAGCTGTCCGCGCCGCAGCAGGTGGCAAGTTCCGCGATCGCAATGATGCCGGCTGAAACCGCAGATAAGTCTGCGGAACCGCCGGAAGCGGCGCCTGCAGAACCCGAAGGCCATCAGTTGAAGTCGCCAATGGTGGGCACGTTTTACCGGTCGTCGGGGCCGGGAGCCAAACCGTTCGTCGAGGTCGGGCAGACGGTGAAAAGCGGTGAAACCGTGTGCATTATCGAAGCCATGAAGCTGCTGAACGAAATCGAAGCCGACCAGGATGGTGTCATCAAATCCATACTGGTCGAAAACGGACAGCCGGTGGAGTACGGACAACCGCTGTTTGTCATCGGTTGAAACTTTTGCAATGCCTGTCGCGGGTCAAACCGGTAACGCTGTCGTCTGCAGCGCATCCGGAAATCTGTGCAGCGCAGGGGATGTTCTGAGCGCATGTTCGAAAAAATTCTCATAGCCAATCGCGGCGAAGTTGCCCTGCGCATCCAGCGCGCCTGCCGCGAAATGGGCATCAAGACCGTGGTGGTGCATTCCGAAGCCGATGCGGAAGCCAAGTACGTCCGCCTGGCTGACGAATCGGTATGCATCGGTCCGGCGCCTTCCAACCTGAGTTATCTGAACGTGCCGGCGATCATTGCCGCCGCTGAAGTCACTGACGCCGAGGCGATACATCCGGGTTACGGTTTTTTGTCCGAGAACGCCGATTTTGCCGAACGCGTGGAGCAGAGCGGGTTTACCTTTATCGGTCCCAGGGCCGCAACCATCCGGCTGATGGGCGACAAGGTCAGCGCCAAGAACGCGATGAAGAAAGCCGGCATACCCGTGGTACCGGGCATGGACGGCGCATTGCCCGAGGAGGCCAAGGAAGCGGTAAAACTGGCGCGTCAGATTGGCTATCCGGTCATCATCAAGGCCGCGGGCGGCGGCGGCGGGCGCGGCATGCGTGTCGTACATACCGAAGCTGCACTGATGAATGCCGTCAATACGACCCGCGCCGAAGCCCAGGCGGCGTTCGGCAATCCGTCCGTTTACATGGAAAAATATCTCGAGAAGCCGCGCCACATCGAGATCCAGGTTCTCGCCGACAAGCACCGTAATGCGCTTTATCTGGGCGACCGTGACTGCTCCATGCAGCGCCGCCATCAGAAAATCATCGAGGAAGCGCCGGCGCCGCTGATCAATGACAAGGCCCGCGTTCGCATCGGTGAGCGCTGCGTCGAAGCCTGCCGGAAAATCAGCTACGAGGGCGCGGGCACGTTTGAATTCCTTTACGAAGGCGGCGAGTTTTATTTCATCGAAATGAACACCCGGCTGCAGGTCGAGCATCCGGTGACCGAGCTGGTGACGGGACTCGATATCGTCCAGCTGCAGATTCGTGTCGCCGCCGGGGAGAAGCTGTTGATCCGCCAGAAGGACGTGGTGCTCAAGGGGCATGCAATTGAATGCCGCATCAATGCCGAGGATCCGTACAAGTTCACGCCGTCGCCCGGGCGCATCACGTCATTGCACATGCCGGGAGGGCCCGGCATCCGTGTCGACTCCCATGCCTATGCCAATTATTTCGTGCCACCGAATTATGATTCGCTGCTGGGGAAAATCATCGCCTATGGTGACACCCGCCAGCAGGCCATGGCGCGGTTGCAGATTGCGCTGTCCGAGACGGTCATCGAGGGCATCAAGACCAATGTACCGCTGCACCAGGAACTGGTGCGGGACGCCGCTTTCCAGCGCGGCGGCACCAGCATCCACTATCTCGAAGAACGCCTCGCCAAGCTGACCCGCGCAGGGTAGCGCGGCACGGCGTTCGGGATCATCGAGTTCGCCCGCATCATGCCCTGGCTTTGCGCAATCATCGAGGCAGACGAAGAATCCGTAGATGCATTGTCCGATGCGCTGCTTGCCGCCGGCGCACTGGCTGTGGATGTGCAGGATGCAGCTGCCGGTACGGCGGCGGAAAAGCCCATTTTCGCCGAGCCCGGTGAAAATCCGGCTGCAGGATGGCGTCGCAACCGCGTTGGCGCGCTGTTCGCGATCGATGCCGATCTTTATGCGGCGGTGCCCCGGGCGCTGCACGAGGCCGGGGTGTCCGCGGGGCAGGGTTTCCGCGTCGAGCGCGTCGAAGACACCGACTGGGTCCGGCTGACGCAAAGCCAGTTCAACCCCATGCAGATTACGCCGCGGTTGTGGGTAGTGCCGAGCTGGCATGTACCGCCCGACGCCGGCGCGATCAACATCGCACTGGATCCCGGAGTTGCTTTCGGCACCGGCGCGCATCCGACGACGCGGCTGTGCCTGCGCTGGCTGGATGGCGTCGTGACGCCGCAGACCGATGTACTCGACTACGGTTGCGGCTCCGGAATACTCGCTATTGCCGCGATGAAGCTGGGTGCAGCCAGTGCCTGCGGCGTCGATATCGACCCGCAGGCACTGGTCGCTGCGGGCAATAATGCGGCGCAGAACCAGGTGACGGTCACTTTTGCTGCGGCCGAAGACGGACACGTCGCGCCGGCGCAGATTGTCGTGGCCAATATCCTTGCCAACCCGCTGGCCGTACTGGCGCCATTGCTAGCGCGATTAACGCATCCCGGCGGGCACATTGCGCTGTCGGGCATTCTTGCCGAACAGGCTGCGACCGTGCTGGACGTCTACCAAGCGAATTTCGACATGCGGCAGGCCGCAACCGATGAAGGCTGGGTCCTGCTGACCGGTGTTCGCCGGTAACGCCCGAATTTGCGGTAGCACGAAATGCCAAAACCAAGGTCAATTACCGAAAATCGTTCTGTATCATTGAATGCATGAGCAGCAGGCAATCCAAGATCTTGTTAGAGTCGTGACCATGTCGTTGACCACGCGCTGCATCCATTGCCAGACCGTGTTCCGGATTACGCTGGAACAGCTGCAGGCGCACGGCGGCCAGGTGCGCTGCGGTCGTTGCATGAAGGTATTCAACGGGCTGGATGTGCTGGCGCCGGATGCGGCCATGCCGGCCGTCGCCTCAGCGGCACCAACGCCGCAGCGCCCGGGGTCAGCATTGACCGCGGATCCGGCGCCGCTGCCGGCAGCACCACCCTCGGCGCAGACTGAGGCGGCAGACCCGGTAACCGCCGTCACCGAGAAAACCGAAACCGAAGCCGAGACTGAAACAGAAAAAGAACTAAGAACCGGAACCGGCGCGGAAACCCGCCATCGGCCCGGCGTCGCAACCGATGCGGCACCCGCGCGGACGGAGGCTGATGCTTTGCCCGAATCTGCGCATGTAACTGAACCTGTGGATGCGGCGGAGCCGCAGACAACGGCTGCCGAGGAGCAACCGGAGGTTGTAAAGGTTGATGACGACAATCCATTTGTCGACGAGGTTGCCGCGGAGCAACCGTCAAAACTCCACCAACCCCTGCTCGCGGCAGCCAGCGTGCTGCTGGCTGTGGTGCTGGGCACGCAGGCGGTTTATTTCTATCGGGGCGAGATCGCTGCACGGCATCCGTGGGCCAGGCAGTGGATCGCGGACGCCTGTGTCCGTGCGGGTTGCACGGTGTCGCTGCCACAGAAACCCAAATCGGTGCTGATCGAAGCATCGGACCTGCAGGTCGTGGATCCGGCGCAGCCGAGCCGGATTCAGCTGACGGCAACCTTGCGCAACCACGCCGGACATGATGTCGCTTATCCGGCGCTCGATCTGGTGCTGACCAATGTGAACGACCATACGCTGGTGCGCCGCATTTTTCTGCCGGCCGAGTACCTCGGCGCAGGCCGCGATCCTGCTGCGGGCATTGCCGCGAATGCCGAATTGACGGTGCGCCTGGCGATGGAAACCGGCAACCTGGGCGCCGCCGGTTTTCGGCTCGCGGTACTGTCTGCGCCGCAGCAGTGACTTGCCGGATTCTGCTGATGTCACGACCGGATAAACCGATGTGGCCCAGCGGGCAATGACGATGCCCCTGCGTGTCACGGCGTTGCATGCGGAACACCGTGCGCTGAACGCCCGGCTGGTGCCGTTCGCAGGCTGGGAAATGCCGCTGCATTACGGCTCGCAGCTTGAGGAACATCATTCGGTGCGCCGCAGCGCCGGCATGTTTGATGTCTCGCACATGCGCGCGATCGACATAACGGGTGTGGATGCCCAGGGTTTTTTGCGGCAGCTGCTGGCCAACGATGTCGTGCGGCTGCGCGAACCCGGCGCAGCGCTCTACAGTTGCATGCTCAATGAACACGGCGGCGTACTCGACGACCTGATCGTGTACCGGTTTGGCGAGGACAGCTACCGCCTGGTCGTCAATGCCGCTACGGCATCATTCGATCTCGCATGGATACGCGGGCATGGCCGGGGACGGGGCTGCGCCATCGAATTGCGCGACGACCTGGCGATACTTGCGCTGCAGGGACCGCAGGCGCGGGAGCGATGCTGGCAGGCGCTGCCCAGACTGCGCGCGGCGACGAGAGCGCTGGCGCGCTTCCAGCTTGCGCTGGCAGACGGCATGCTGGTCGCGCGGACCGGGTATACCGGAGAAGACGGATTCGAAATCATGTTGCCGGCGGCGCGCGCACCGGCGGCGTGGCGCGCGCTGCTGGCCGCCGGATTCTCGGCGTGCGGACTGGGCGCACGCGATACCTTGCGGCTTGAAGCGGGCCTGAACCTGTACGGACAGGATATGGATGAATCTGTAACGCCGCAGGAATCCGGACTGGCCTGGACAGTTGATCTTTCGGGACCGCGTGACTTTATCGGCAAGGCCGCGCTCGAGACGCGGACGCCGCTGCTTCGGTTCACGGGCGTGGTATTGCGTGTCCCGGGTGTGATGCGTACGCGACAATCGCTGCGTTGTGCAGCCGGGACGGGCATACTCACCAGCGGCGGTTTTGCGCCGACACTGAATTGTTCGATTGCGCTGGCACGCGTACCCCTGGCGGCGCGGCCCGGAGATGCCGTTGAAATTGAAGTGCGTGGTCGCTGGCTCGCTGCCGTACTGGTAAAACCACCATTCGTGCGCGACGGCAGTCCTGTATCCGCACTCGCGGGAATTATATAAATTATTGATTTTATTGATATTTTAATTTGGAGTTGTTATGAGTACGCCCGAGAACCTGAATACA
>JAOUIN010000131.1 GCA_029883965.1 Betaproteobacteria bacterium | reverse complement strand
TTTGTTCGATTACCGAACACGAAGGCCGCATCATCCAGAACCGTTCGGAAGATTCGATCATCCGCGAGATCGAACACATCCGCGACGACGCGCCGGGTTTCACCGGGGTGATTTCCGATCTCGGCGGGCCGACGGCGAACATGTACCGGCTGGCTTGCAAAAGCAAGGCGATCGAGTCCGCGTGCCGGCGGCCGTCATGCGTGTTTCCGGGCGTGTGTCCGAATCTGAACACCGACCACTCCTCGCTCATCCACCTGTACCGGCGCGCGCGCGCACTGCCCGGCATCAAGAAAGTGCTGATCGGCTCGGGCGTGCGCTATGACCTCGCGGTCGAATCACCGGAATACGTCAAGGAATTGGCGCAGCATCACGTCGGCGGCTATTTGAAAATCGCGCCGGAGGCGATCGGCGAAGGGCCGCTGTCAAAAATGATGAAGCCCGGCGTCGGAACCTATTACAAGTTCAAGGAGCTGTTCGACAAGTATTCGCGCGAGGCGGGCAAGGAGCAGTACCTGATTCCGTACTTCATCGCAGCCCATCCCGGCACCACCGACGAGGACATGCTGGAACTCGCGTTGTGGCTGAAGCAGAATGGTTTTCGCGCCGATCAGGTACAGGCCTTCCTGCCGTCACCGATGGCGACGGCGACGGCGATGTATCACTCGGGCAAAAATCCGCTGCGCAAGGTCACACGCGACAGTGAAGAGGTGATCATCCCGAAGGGTTTGAAAGTGCGCCGGCTGCATAAGGCCTTTTTGCGCTACCACGATGCCGAGAACTGGCCGTTGCTGCGCGATGCGCTGCGGCGCATGGGGCGCGCCGACCTGATCGGCTCGGGCAAGCGGCAGCTGGTGCCGTCGTTCCAGCCTGCGGGCACGGGACTCAGGCCCGAAGGCGCACGCAAGCCGCGCAAGTACCAGTCGCTGCGCACGCAGCATACGGGACTGCCGCCGGCACCAGTGGCACATGACCGCAAGGCAAAGCCGGCGAAGGCCAGGCGGCCGGTGCGCGCAGCCAAGGCGCGCTAGGTGCCCGATTTCCGCCTGCCTTTTGCGTCGGCAGAGTTTTGAGGTCGGGGCGGCTGAACCGTGTGATGCCTACTCTCTCTTGAATCGGCGCAGGTTTTGATCTATACCGCTCGTTCGAAAGACTGAAGGCCTCAGTGGTCGGTCACGTTGATCTGATCGGAGGCGAAATCGCGATTCAACGGGAAAATGTCCAAGGAACTGTTGAAGTGAAATAATCGGGCAGGACTTCTTAGTGCAGGGAGAGCAGGAATGTGTAGCGTCGTGACGGGTAACAAGCTAATTCGCAATACCGCCAAAAGCAGGGCGGCATCGGCGGTGCTGGCGGTGGCATTGGCGCTGGGTACCGGCGTTGCCACCGCCAGCACAGCCGGGGCGCCCGCAGGCGAATGGCAGTACGAGTTCACCCCTTACCTCTGGGGCGCTGCGATGAAAGGCGATGTTCAGGGTGGCGCCCTGCCCAAGATCAGCGTGGACGCCAGTTTTTCCGACATAACCAAAGTGCTCGATTTCGGTCTGATGGGCGCGTTCGAGGCGCGTAAAGGTCAGTGGGGGCTGCTGTTCGACGCCATTTACATGGACCTTTCGACTGACGGAACGGCTTCGCGGACGGGGCCCGGTCCCATTGGCGCCACGGCAACGGCCAACGCCAGCTTCGGCATGAAGCAGACGGTGGTGGCTGCCGCGCTGGCCTATCGCGCGGTCGAAGGCCGCAGTCCGGTGGATGTTTTCGGCGGGCTGCGTTACATCAAACTTGAAGCTGATGCCGTTATCGAAGGCGGTTTTTTCGCGCTGACGCGCACGGTGGCTTTTAGCGATAAACGGGACTGGGTAGACCCTTATGTCGGAGCGCGGATCAAACATGCCCTCAATGACCGCTGGTCGTTGACGGGCTATGCCGATGTCGGCGGTTTTGGCATCGGCTCGGATATCAGCTGGCAGTTGAGCGCGGGGGCCAGTTATGACTTTACCAAGTCAGTATCTGGGATATTCGGTTACCGGATGTTTTACGCGGATTATGACAAGAGCGGATTTCTCTACGACATGAAGAACCAGGGCGCTTACGCGGGTGTCGGCATACGGTTCTGACCGGTTCGTCGTTTCACAAATTTAATGAATTACTGGTACATGCCAAACCACGCTTCCCCGACATGGGTCGGATCGGTTTGCGTTAATTCTCAGCCGTGTTCGGTTGCGCTCGATATCCCCGCCGTACCAGACCCGTTGTTGTAACCACCAGCAGGTCGAGCACGCAGTAGAACGCGCCTGCGGCCAGCGGTGGGTTCAAGGTGCTTAGATCCAGCCACGGTACAGTGCCGTGCCAGGCCCAGTTGCCCAGCACAGTGCCGTAGATTTCCATTGCCAGCGCGAGCAGAAACATCACCGCGTAGAGCTTGCGCGCGCGGCTGAAGGCCATACATACGAGCAGCAGAGCAAACAGTGGCGGGCCCAGTGTATCGCTGCCGGTCCATGCCAGTGCAATCACCAGCGGCGCCGCGGCGAGCGGCACTGCCCAGATGATCCAGTCGGGCAGCCGCGCGGCGAGGATGACGCCCAGCGCAAACAGCAGCGCATGGCCTGGCGGCACGAACAGCGGGATGTTGCCGAGGCGATAGTCATAGAGACCCCAGTCCAGCGAAAGGAAGATTTCGCCGAGCGTTGCGTAGAGCACGCAGACCGCGAGGTTCAGGCGCGCACGTGGCGATGACTGCTTCATCCAGTAGATCAGTGTCGACCACGCTGCGATGCTGACGATGTGCTGGCCCCAAACGGCGAGGTATTGGTCGACGATCAGGCCGATGCTGATCAGTGTAACGATCAGCCAGCCTGATGGCAGAGCCCCAGATATATTGTAAGTATTTGTTTTTATATTTATTTTCCGTGGAACTTGGCTTTGCGCTTTTGCTTGAAACTGGCGATGCCTTCCTTTGCATCCTCGCTCTGGCGGACGCGCTGGATAGCGGCGCGTCCCTGTGCCGCGAGTTCGGACGGGCCTTTGGGGATGATGCGACCGACATAGTCACGCAGCACCGCAAGCACCAGCGGTGCGTTGTCGGCGAGCTGCCGCGCCCAGGGCATTGCGGCTTCGAGTTGTGCGCCGGGTTTGCACAGCTGATTGACCAGCCCCACCTGGTGCATGCGCTCGGCGGAAATTTCATTGCCGACGAGCATCAGTTCCATGGCGACCTTGTGCGGAATGCGCGCGGCTAGTCCGGCAATGGCGGCACCGGTGAATCCGACCTTGGCTTCGGGGAACATGAACTTCGCGTCGTCCGCGGCAATGCACAGATCGCACATCTGCACGATGACGACGCCGCCGCCGACTACCCAGCCACCGACGGCGGCGATCAGTGGCTTTTGCATCATCACACCGATGTTGGGCACACAGCCTGGAAAGTCATCTGGCGGGCCCTTGATGTCGGCGCCGCCGGTGAAGTGGGCGCCGGCATGGGTCAGCACGCCGACACGGTCGTCGTTGCTGTCGTTCAGCCGTTCGAGTGCAGCCCGTAACTGCGCGGCGACCTCGTTGTTGATCGCATTGCGTTTGTCGGGGCGGTTCAGCGTGATGATTGCGATACCGTCCTGCGATTTATAGGTGACAACTGGTTCAGGCATGCAATGCTCCTTCCATGTATTCAGTGTGCCAATGTTGCGCGCCCATCGAGCGCGACTACGCCACGACCCGCTTCAAGCACCAGTAGCGGGTTGATGTCGAGTTCAGCGAGGCGCGGGCCGAGTGCTGCGGCGAGTTCGCTGACGCGCGCAATGGTCTCGGCGAGAGCGACCATATCGCCAGCCGGGCGTCCACGCGCGCCGGCGAGTACCGGGGCGATGCGTAGCCGCGCAATCAAACGGCTTGCGTGCCCGGCGGAGATCGGCGCTACCGCCATTTGGACGTCATCGAGAATTTCAACCAGCACGCCACCTGTGCCGACGATAACCACCGGCCCGAATTGATCATCCCAGCGGCAACCGACAATCAGCTCGGTGCCGCCGCGAATCATCGGCTGCACCACGCAGCCGTCGAGGGTCGTGCCGGGCAGGTGTGCGGCGAGACCCTGTTCGATGTCGTGCCATGCCGCCCGCAGTGCACCGGCATCGCTGATGTCGAGTTTTACTGCGCCGGCTTCGCTCTTGTGGACGAGGTTACGGCAGACGCCTTTGAGTACGACGGGATAAGCGATGAGTTGTGCCGCGGCGACGGCGTCTTCGATCGACCGGGCCAGCACATCGTCGGTGGTGCTGATTCCGCAGGCGCGCAGCATGGCCTTGGTTTCGGGTTCGTTGAGGCGGCCGGCGGGCAGTGTGGCCGCATGAATCCGCGCTGCGGCGGCAACCTTTGATGGCAACGCGGGCGGTGGCGGGTCGCGCAATGCTTCACCGTAATCCACGGCGGCACGCAATACGCGCAACGTGTCATCCAGACGGTTGGTGTAGGGACAACCGATGTCCTTCAGTGCCGCGCGGGCACCATCGACCAGTGTGCCGGGGGTCAGCAGGATTGCAGTCGGTGTTTTGCCGGCCAGCGCGGCGGCGCCCCAGCGCCGGACCTTGTCTTCGAGTAGCGGCGTGGTGGCAACGGCAATGAGGACGGCACCGACCGCGGGATCGCGGGCCAATAGTTCATAAGCGGTGAGTGCGCTGTCGAGACCGCTGGCGCGCGGCAGTCCGCCGACGTCCAGCGGATTGATGGTGCGTCCGGGCGGCAGCAGCTTCAGCAGTTCTCTGCGGGTGGTTTCGCCGGGCTCGGCAAGAGCGAGTCCGGCGGACACCACGCGGTCTCCGGTAACAGCGACCGTTCCGCCCGACGGTGACATCACCGCCACAGTTGATTTGGCCGGCGCTCCGAAGCGGATCAGGAAATCGGCGCAGTAGATCAGTGCCTCGGGATCGTCGAGCAGACACACGGCGTGGTCGCGGCAGGCCGCCTCCCACACGGCGTACGAGCCGGCAAGGCTGGCGGTATGGGATTGGGTGATCTGCCGGCCGGCAGCACTGCGTCCGGCTTTCACTGCGAGTATCGGTTTGCCGGCAACGCGGGCGCGCTGGGCGAGTTCGAGAAAGCGCGCGCCATCTTTCAGTCCTTCGACATAGAGGCAGATCGCGCGCGTGCCGTCGTCGTCGATGAAATATTCGACGAGGTCGCACAGATCGACATCGGCCTGGTTGCCGACGGTAGCCGCGACACTGAAGCCTGTGCCCAGATCCTGTGCATGCGAAATCAAGGAGGCCATCAGCGAGCCGCTCTGGCTGGCGAGCCCGATTGCGCCGCGCTGCATGGGTTCTGTCGCCAGTGCGACGGACGACGTGAGGGCAAGCTGCAGTTGAGGGTTGATGTAGCCCAGGCAGTTGGGGCCGATGAGGCGCATGTTGTGACGGCGTGCGATCTGCAGCAGTTCGTCCTGGCGCGTGGCGCCGTCAGCGCCGGTTTCGGCAAAATCCGCGGTGATGACGACTGCGCCGCGCGCGCCGGCACGACCGCAGTCTTCAAGCGCTGCCGGCAGATGCCCAGCGGGAAGGGCAAGGATGCAGACATCAACGGGATCACCGGCCGCACAGAGGTTTGCCGTGGCCGGGAGGCCCAGTATTTCGGTGGCTGCCGGGTGTACCGGCACGATGCGGCCGCGGTAGCCGTGTTTAAGCAGAAAGTGCATGACGCGGCCGCCGAACTTGGCCGGGTCGCTGGACGCGCCGACGACGGCGACGCTGCGCGGGTTGAGAATTGCCCGCAGTGTGGAAACCGCTGAAGTCATGGATCGATCCAGCATAGCATCGAAAATTGTCGGCCCCGGAATCTGCGGTTGCCCGCCCCTATAATCGGGGCTTCGCGACGAAAATTCTGAGGAACACGATATGGACGGTGTGGCAGTAGTGACAGGCGCCAGTTCGGGGATCGGTGAAGCCATTGCGCAGGATCTGCTGGACCGGGGGTTGACCGTAGTGACATTGCAACGCCGGCCGCCCCGGATCAGTCACGCGCGCATCCTGCACCACGAGGTTGACCTCGCGGATGCCGCTTCGGCAGCTGCAGTAGCCAAAGAGGTCGCCGCCAAATACCCGGTGCGATACCTGGTCAACAACGCGGGCGCCAACCGGCCGGGATCGCTGGAGCAGGCTACCGTCGACGACATGGATCATGTTTATGCTTTGAACGTACGGGCGGCGATGATCCTGATCCAGACGCTGGTGCCGGGCATGCGCCAGGCGAAGTTCGGCCGTATCGTCAGCATCTCGTCACGCGCCATTTTAGGGAAAACGCAGCGCCTGGCTTATGCGGCCGGCAAAGCCGGGCTTGTAGGCATGACAAGGGTGCTTTGCCTGGAGTTAGCGGGAGATGGCATCACGATAAACGCAGTTGCGCCAGGTCCGGTGGCCACGGAGCTATTTGACAATGGCCATCCGCCGGGCAGCGCTAAGCGGCAGGCCGTTATCGACAGCATTCCGGTCAAATGGGTCGGGACGCCCAAAGACGTAGCCCGGGCTGTCAGTTTTTTCCTGAGTCCGGACAGCGGCTATATTTCCGGGCAGACGTTGTTTGTCTGTGGCGGCA
>JAOUIN010000130.1 GCA_029883965.1 Betaproteobacteria bacterium | reverse complement strand
GTTCATGCCGGCAGCAACGCGGCAGCGCGCGTCGCCGTTTCGATTATTTGGCGTCGATCTTGTAGCCGGCGCCTATGGATTCAACCGCCGCGCGGGCGGCATTGTCATCGAATTCCCAGTTGCCGCCGGAGACGCCGATGCCGCCGATGCATTCACCGTCGACGATGACCGGGTAACCGCCTTCCATCGCAGTCCAGCGTTCCGGGCCCGCGGCCAGTGCGAGGCCGAGGGCGTGGGTGGTGTCCAGCGCCTGCGCCTGGGCGCCCTTCGCCGAAGTGGGGCGTTTGTTGGATGCGGCGCACACCGCCTTGGTGGTCGAGGAGTGCACGGTATGGAAACGGCCGCCGTCCATGCGCTCCACCATAATCAGATGACCGCCGGAGTCGGCGATGGCCACGGCGATGGCGATTTTTTCCTTTTCCGCCATGCCGATGGCGGTCTGCATCATTTTGCGGGCACCGGCCAGCGTCAGCCGTTTGGATTCTGCGACAAACATGAACTTCCTCCTGGTAGAAAACAAGCGGCCGCCGTCATTTTTTGAACTGCGGAAGCGGCCGGCCAATCAAGTCACAGATATATCACAGGAGTCCACACTTTGCCTATAATTCGCGGCTCTCCATGGACTGCCCTAGCGCATGATGAAGGGGTTCGGCACCTCGGTGGCGGTCGAGATCCACACACTCTTGGTTTGCAGATATTCCTTGATCATCTCCTGGCCGCTTTCGCGGCCGATGCCCGAGCGTTTGTAACCACCGAACGGCGAGAGATAGGACACCGCACGGTAGGTATTGACCCAGACCGTGCCGGCCTGCAGTTTCTCGGCCATCGTGAACGCGCGGCGCATGTTCTGTGTCCACACTCCGGCGGCCAGGCCGAACACCACGTCGTTGCCGATGGCGATGGCCTCGTCCTCATCCTTGAACGGAATCACCGACAGCACCGGGCCGAAGACCTCTTCTTGGGCAATGCGCATTGAGTTCTTCACGCCGGTAAAGATCGTCGGTTCGACGAACCAGCCGTTGCCGCATTCCGGGCGGGTAGCCCGTGCACCACCGAGCACGGCTTTTGCACCTTCACCTTTGGCAATATCAATGTAGTTGAGGATTTTTTCGAACTGCGGCGGATTGGTGACCGGGCCGACCTGGGTATCCATGTTCATCGGATCGCCCATTTTTGCGGTCTTTGCGAAGGCCACCAGTTTTTCGACGAACTCGTCGTGGATCGACTGCTGCACCAGCAGCCGTGAACCGGCAATGCAGGTCTGGCCGGTGGCGGCGAAGATGCCGGAGATCACCCCCTTGATCGCATTGTCGAGGTGCGCATCGTCAAACACGATGTTGGGGGACTTGCCGCCGAGTTCCATGCTGACGCGCTTGAGGCCCTTGGCCGCTGCCGCATAGATTTTCTGACCCGTCGCATCGGAGCCGGTGAACGCGATCTTGGCGACCTTCGGATGTTCAACCAGCGGTGTGCCGACCTCGGCGCCGAAGCCGGTGACTACGTTGACCACGCCCGGCGGAAATCCTGCCTGCTCGATCAGTTTCATGAACTCGAGTACGGACGCGGAAGTGTATTCCGACGGTTTGAGTACCACGGTGTTGCCGGCCGCCAGCGCAGGTGCCAGTTTCCACGCCACCAGCAGCAGCGGAGAATTCCACGGAATGATGCCGACCACCACGCCGACCGGTTCATAACGTGTGTAGTTGAAGGTATCGGGCTTGTCGCTGGGGATGACATGGCCCTCGATCTTGTCGGCCAGGCCGCCATAGTAGTAGTACCACTGCGCCATGTACGCGGTCTGCGCGCTCATTTCCGCAAACAGCTTGCCGTTGTCGCGAACTTCGATTGCGGCAAGGTCTTTCGATTTGTCGGCAATCAGATCGCCCAGCTTGCGCAGCAGCGCGCCGCGCCGGGTTGCCGTGAGTTTCGGCCATTCGCCGCTGGTGAGCGCCTTGTGTGCGGCCTCGATGGCACGAGTCGCGTCTTCCGCGCCGCCGCGCGGAATCTCCGCCCAGGGTTTTCCGGTAAAGGGATTGTCGCTGGGAAAATATTTTCCGCCGGCGGCTTCCAGCCATTCGCCGCCGATGAACATTTTGTAGCGGGTGAGGGTGGCGGTTGCCGGGCTCATGATGCCTCCTGATTATTCAAATGCCGCTTTGCCCAGCAGGGCCTCGCGGAAACGGTACTTGATCGCCGTGCCATCGCGTACCGGCAGTTTCATCGGGGCCGGCACTGCCGACACCTTGATGTCGCCGAACACCGGACCGGGTTTGCGATGGAATACCGCCAGCCAACGTTGAAGATCTGCATTCGACTCGATGGTGGTTGCCGAAGGAAACCCTGCGGCTTTGGCCATGCCGGTGATGTCGACGCCGAGCCCGGTGTGTGCGCGCTGCATGCCGGTTTCGCCGTAATGACCGTTGTCGATGACGGCGATGGCGAGGTTCTTCGGCGCGGCCACCGCGATGGTGGCAAGCGAGCCGATGCCCATCAGCATTTCACCGTCGCCGGTGATCACCAGCACGCGGCGTTTCGGCTGCGCCAGTGCGAGGCCGAGGCCGGCCATCGCCGCGCCGCCCATGGCGCCCCACAGGTAGAAATTGAGATCGTGATCGCCGACGGCGAAGGTGTCGTAGGTCGACGAGCCGAGGCCCGTCACCACCAGCGCGTCGCCGCGGTCCCTGACCAGGGCGGCCACGACTTTGCGACGATCCAGGCCTTTTGCGGATGTTTTTTTCGCGGCCATGGTCATTTTCTCCAATTCTTGAAGCCAATCACACGCTGCTGGATCAGCATCGCAACCGGGCGGTGGGTGTTGAAGGCCAGTTTGGCGCAGGCGTTCACGGTTTCTTTGATTTCTTCCGCGTGATCGACCGAATGCACGATGACGCCGGCGTTTTCCAGTGCTTTCGCCGTGCTGCCGCCCATCGGCACCTGCCAGGGATTGAATTCACCCCAGACGCCGCGCATGGTCACCAGCATCAGTATCGGCAGCCGGCATTCCTGGAACATCGACAGCATGTTGATGCAGTTGCCGACGCCGCTGGACTGCATCAGCAGCACGCCTTTCGCGCCGCCCATGAAAGTGCCGGCCATCATCGCCACGCCTTCCTCTTCCGTCGTCAGCACGACGGTCTTCATCGATTTATCGGCGTGGCAGCGGTTGATCAGTTTGGAATGGCCGGCGTCGGGCACATAAGCCACCTGGGTGACGCCGGATTCCTTCAACACCTCGAATATCTCGTCCGGCCACATGGTGGCGCGGGTTTGCTGGTCGGTCTGCACATATGCTCCTTATTCGGGAATGGTCAGTGTAGACGTTTTGAGCGCAGTCTCCAATCAGCCGGCATCACCGGCGGTGAATAGATCGAATGCATGCGAATGATTGTATGAGCCCGTCTGCTTCTTGATGTCCGGCTTCCCGGTGCATAATTGAATCGTACTCCAACATCGAGTGCTGCTGTTCCCGGGATCATGTCGTAACCGCCGCGTTACACTGACTTCATCAAGTGGACTTCAAGGAGAATGTTCGTATGAGCTACAAGCGGTTATTGGTGGAGCATCGGCCTTCACTGGCCATTGTCACTTTGCATGAACCGGAAAAACGCAATCCGTTCAGCCCGATCCTGATCGACGAATTAATGGAAGCCCTGGCTGCCATCGCATCCCGCGAGGAGATCCTGACCGTCATTTTCACGGGTTCCGGCAATGCTTTTTCCAGCGGCGCGGATCTTCGCGTCATCAGTAAGGCTTCAGTGATGGAAGACCGGGAAGAATATGATCGAATCCTCACGATGAATCGCCTGATGTGGAATTACCCCAAGGTCACCATTGCCGCTGTGAACGGCCCGGCATTGGGCTTGGGGTCAAACTTTGTGGGATGGTGTGATCTGGCCATCGCGGAGCATGCTGCGTACTTCAGTTACCCGGAGGTGCGGGCGGGCATCCCATCCGCGTCAGTAGTGCCGACATTGATGCGGATGATCGGCCGCAAGGCCATGAACGAACTGTTGCTCACTGGCCGCCCTGTCAATGCAGACGAGGCCTTGCGATTGGGTCTGGTGAACAGGATCGTTGCTGACGGTGAATCCGTGAAGGCGGCCGTGGACTGGTCAGCCGAGATTTCAAAGAACACCGCCCACGGGCTTGCGTTTACCAAGGACGTGATACGCACCACCATGGACATGGAATACAACAAGGCGCTGGACTATGCGCGGGATATACGCGTCATTTCCCGGATGCATCCCGCGTTCCAGGGCCGAATCGACAAGTACCTGTCGGGCCCCGAGCACAGGAAATAGCCATGGGCGCATTGGACGGAATCAAGGTAATCGACTTGACGAGCGCGCTGGCCGGCCCGCTGTGCACCATGATGCTCGGCGACGCGGGGGCCGAGGTGATCAAGGTGGAACCCCCGGGCGGCGATGCGGCGCGCGGCTGGGGGCCGCCCTTCTGGGGGGATCAGGGGGCGGAATTTCTGGCCATCAACCGCAACAAGCGTTCCATCGTGCTGGATTTGAAGCAGAGTGAAGCACGCGAGGCCTTGTTCGATTTGTGCAGAAGCGCCGACGTATTCGTCGAGAATTATCGCCGTGGCGTGCCGGAGCGCCTGGGTATCGATTACGAGAGCCTGCGTCAGATCAATCCGCGGCTTGTCTATTGCTCGATTTCCGGTTTTGGCGACAGCGGCCCCCGGCAATTCCAGCCCGCCTACGATTCGGTCATGCAGGCCTTTGTCGGCATCATGCATATGACCGGTGCCCCGGGCACGCCACCGACGCGGACCAGTGTTTCTGTCTGTGATGTTGGCGCAGGCATGTATGCCAATCAGGCCATACTGCTGGGCCTCGCCGCGCGTGAGCGTACGGGAAAAGGGCAGCGGGTCGAAGCCTCGCTGTTCGAGTCGCAGATCGCCTGGATGCTGTTCAGGGCCGTGGGCTATTTCGCAACGGGAAAAGTTCCGGCCGGCAAAATGGGATCGGCATCCGCCCACGTGGTTCCGTACCAGGCGTACCCGACGGCTGACGGCGACATCATGGTCGGCGTGTTGAACGACGGGCTTTACCGGAAGTTGGTGACGGCAATGGGTCTGGCGGAGCTGGGCGAGCATCCTGATTATGTGACCAATGCCCAGCGTGTAAAAAACCGCGCAGCGTTGAACGCAAAACTCGAGGCGCGCTTCTCGGAGAAGGGCAAAGCCGAGTGGGAGAAGATCATTTCAGCAGCGGGCGTGCCGTGCAGTCCCATCAACACCATCGAGGACGCCTTGCTGGATCCGCAAACCGCGGCGCGTGACATGATCATGGAACTGGATCACCCAACCCTGGGGGGTATCAAGGTCCCGGGCATTCCCATCAAGATGAGCGAGACGCCCGGCAGCGGGCGGCTTGCGCCGCCATTGCTGGGGCAGCACCAGGAAGAAGTTCTGCGTGAAATCGGCTGGTCAAGCGAGCGTATAGCAGCGCTTGGCGATGGTGCACGGCGTGACTAGAGCGGGAGATCAGAGTGGGCGCAGGTTTTCATCGTTTATAATCGATGCCTCCATTTTTTTCCATGTGAATAAAAAACCATGCTGTCGATGTCCGACCAGAACAGCCACGCCGACCTGCGCGACGGCGTGCGCGCCGTGTGCAACCAGTTCGACAACGCCTACTGGCAGCAGATCGACGAAGCGCGCGGTTATCCCGAAGCTTTCGTCAACGCGCTGACCGAAGCCGGCTGGCTGTCGGCGCTGATCCCCGAGGAATACGGCGGCTCGGGTCTCAGCCTCACCGAAGCCTCGATCATCATGGAAGAGATCAACCGCAGCGGCGGCAACTCCGGCGCCTGCCACGGCCAGATGTACAACATGGGCACCGTGCTGCGGCATGGATCGGATGCGCAGAAGAAAAAATACCTGCCGAAAATCGCCACCGGCGAACTGCGTTTGCAGTCGATGGGCGTCACCGAACCCACCGCCGGCACCGATACCACCAAGATCAAAACCGTCGCCGTAAAAAAAGGCGACCGCTATGTGGTGAACGGGCAGAAGGTGTGGATCTCGCGCATTCAGCATTCGGAACTGATGATCCTGCTGGCACGGACGACGCCGCTGGCGGAGGTCAAGAAAAAATCAGAAGGCATGTCGATCTTCATCGTTGACCTGCGCGAGGCGCTGAAGAAGGGCATGACCGCCAAGCCGATCCGCAACATGGTCAACCACGAAACCAACGAACTGTTTTTCGACAATCTCGAAATCCCCGCTGAAAACCTGATCGGCGAGGAAGGGCGCGGCTTCAAGTACATCCTCGACGGTCTCAATGCCGAGCGCATCCTGATTGCGGCGGAGTGCATCGGTGACGGTTACTGGTTCGTCGACCGCGCGACCAAATATGCCAAGGACCGCGTGGTGTTCGACCGGCCCATTGGCCAGAACCAGGGTGTGCAGTTTCCGATTGCACGCAGTTATGTCAACGTTGAGGCGGCCAACCTGATGCGCTACAAGGCCGCCGCACTGTTTGATGCCAAGCAGCCCTGCGGCGCCGAGGCCAACATGGCCAAGCTGCTGGCGGCCGATGCGTCATGGGAAGCAGCCAACGCCTGCCTGCAGACCCACGGTGGTTTCGGCTTCGCC
>JAOUIN010000129.1 GCA_029883965.1 Betaproteobacteria bacterium | reverse complement strand
ATGCGCCATTTTCAAACCGCAGGCGGGACAATCGTGCATATTCCCGGAGTGCCTTAACACGCTGTTCCAGCGCCGCAGATTCGTCGCGTTTCTTTTGCGAACCGGTCAGTGCATCGTTTGTTTCCCGAAAAGCATTCAGAATGACCTGTTGGTAGAAAGCCAGCGCCTCACGCTGCGCCGCTTCGGCGGTTTGCACTTGTCCCTCGATTGCGCCGAAGGTAAAGACCGGGCCGGTCAGTCCGGCGACGGCCGACGCGGCTCTTGCTGGACCAGTCAGGAAGTCGCCAAATGCAGTGCTCACCGAACCCAGGATGCCGGTGAGCGAAATTGTTGGATAGTAGAGTGAACGGGCAACACCCACGTTGGCATTTGCTGCCACGAGGATTTGTTCGGCCTGCAGGATATCCGGGCGGCGCTCGAGCAGGGTGGATGGAAGATCTGCCGGCACACTGGGTACAACGAGCTGGTCTATGCTTTTTCCCCGGGTGATTGGGCCGGGATTGCGGCCAAGCAGGATCGAAATCAGGTTTTCCTGTGCGGAGATTTGCTGTTCGATGGTTGGAATCGCTGCGAGTGCCTGCTGGTACTGTGACTGGACCTGCGACAGTTCCACCTGGGAAACAACGCCCCCCTTGAAGCGCAGATCAAAGAGCCGCACGGTGCCGGCATAGTTTTCAACGGTTGCGCGGGTAATTTCAAGCTGCCGGTCCAACGCACGCAACGCGATATAGCTGATTGCCGTGCTGGTAACGACTGAAAGGATCACGCCGCGCCGCCCCTGTTCGCTGGCATAGACCTGGGCTTGCGCGGCTTCGCTGGCTCGCTGTACTCGCCCGAAGAGATCGATTTGCCAGTCAGCCGACAGCGCACCCTGATACAGGGTGTAGTACGGATCGCCACCGGGTGGCAGCGGCGATGGGCCCCGGCCGCTTGCGCGGTTGCGGCTGGCATCGAAGCCGTAGCCGATCTGGGGATAAAACTGCGCACGCGTGGTGCTGAGCACACCGATAAACTGATCCACGCGTGCAGCTGCGGCCCGGATATCCCGGTTTTCACGCAGTGCCGTTTCGATCAGTTGGGTCAGGGCGGGATCGTCAAACTGTTCCCACCAGCGGGAGTTGGCAACTTCAGCAGCTTTGGGGTAATCAATGCGCCAGGCGCTGGGTGTTTCGGCGACGGGTCGCTGGTAATCCGGGCCGACCGTGCAGCCGGTCATTAGCAATCCGCTGAGCACCAGGGGGAGGGCGCGTCTCATGTCAGATGTCCTCCCGCTTTGCCGGTGCCGCCGTAGCGTCGCGTGAGGTTTGCGCCCCTTTCTTGCGAGCTGCTTTTTCACTCATCGACTCCAGTAGCCAGAAGAACAGCGGTGTAAACAGAGTCGCGATCAGCGTCGAAGCAATAATGCCGCCGATGACGCCGGTGCCAATAGCACGCAAACTGTTTGCTCCGGGCCCGGTGGCAATTGCCAGCGGGACGCAGCCGAGCCCGAATGCGAGAGATGTCATCACAATCGCACGCAGCCGCAGGCCAGCAGCCTCGATCGCCGCCTCCCGCGGCGCCATGCCGCTGTGGACCCGCTCGATAGCGAACTCCGAAATCAGGATGGCATTTTTCGCGGACAGTCCAACCAAGGTCACCAGTCCAACCTGAAAGTAGACGTCGTTTTGCAATCCCGCCAGCCAGGTGATGATCAGCGCGCCAAGCACTGCGATCGGCACTGTAAGCACGACGCCCACCGGAAGCGTCCATTTCTCGAACTGTGCTGCGAGTATCAAAAATACTACGATCAGGCCGAAAATGAAGGCCGAGGATGATGTACTGCCGGATCCCTTCTCCTGCAGCGCCTGACCTGCCCAGGAAAACGAGAAACTGCCGGGAAGCACTTCGCGCGCTACCTCTTCCATTGCGCTGATAGCCTGGCCTGAGCTGTAGCCGGCCGCCTGGTTACCAGTGATCTTTACTGCCGGAAAACCGTTGAAGCGCGTCACCAGCTTTGGCGAGGCGACATAGCGTGTTGTGATTAGAGCGGATAGAGGAACGTTCGCGCCACTCTTGGAGCGAACGTATACCTTGCTGAAGTCTTCCGGATTCACGCGATACTCCGCGTCCGCCTGCAGCACGACCCACCATACGCGGCTGAACTGGCTGAACTGCCCGGCGATCTGCGAACCAAAAAACGCCTGCATGGTTTCGAACACTTCGCCGACATGCACACCGAGCAACTCCGCTTTGTTGCGGTCGAGATCCACAAAGAGCTGCTGGGTGGCAGCACGAAAGGTCGTGCTGATTCCCGCAAGCTCGGGCCGTTGCCGGGCTTTTTCAATGAATGCCTGAACCGCCTCCCCGGTCGCTCGCGTGTCGCCTGAACCGCGATTCTGGACGTAGAACTCGAACCCGCCAGTGGTACCCATGCCCGGGATAGAGGGTGGATTGAGCGCAAACGCGAATCCATCGCGTATTCCCAGGAACTGTGCGTTCAGACGCTTTAGCGTGTCGAACGTCAGTAGCTCCGGCTTTGTTCGCTCCTCGAACGGCTTGTAGAGCCCGAACATCACCGCGCTGTTGTTTGAGATGCTACCGTCGATCAGGCTGTACCCGTCCACGGTGCCCACGTCCTGCACTGCCGGGTCCGCGCGCGCAATCTGTTCAAGTTTCTTGCTGAACGCGCTTACCACTTCGAGGCTGGCGGTATCCGGCGCCTGCGCTACCACGAAGAAGTACCCCTGATCCTCTTCCGGCACGAAACTCGAGGGGATGATCTTGAACATCAAGACCACGCCAGCGATGATCGCGGCAAACACCGCCAGTGACATCGGCCATGCCTGTATCACTCGCGCGACCAGTCCGACATAACCCTTCTGCAGCCGCCCGAAACCATTCTCGAACGCTTGAAAGAAACGGTTCTTCTCACCATGGTGGGATTTGATGATGAGGGCGGCGAGGGCCGGGGAGAGCGTGAGCGCCATGATGCCCGATATCACCATCGAAATCGAAATGGTCATTGCAAACTGCTTGTAGAGGGTGCCGGTGACACCGCCGAGGAACGCGACCGGCAGAAAAACGGCGACCAGCACCATTACGATCGAAATCAGCGCGCTGGCGATCTCCGTCATTGCTTGCTTGGAAGCCTCCAGCGCCGAGAGTCCCTTCTTGGTCATGTTGACTTCGACGTTTTCCACCACCACGATGGCATCGTCCACCACCAGGCCGATAGCGAGGATCATGCCGAACAGCGTCAGCATGTTGACCGAGAAGCCAAGCAAGTGCATGCCGGTGAAGGTGCCAATGATCGAAACCGGCACGGCAAGGATGGGGATGATCGTCGCCCGTAGCGACTGCAGGAACAGGAAAACCACGAGCACGACCAGAATGACTGCCTCGAAGAAGGTGTGCACTACCTTGTCGATCGAGGCCAGTGTGAACTGGCTTGTGTCGAGTACTATCTTGTAATCGAGGCCGGTCGGAAACTGCTGCTTGAGTTCCTCCATTCGGCTGCGGACGGCTTTGGCGGCTTCAACTGCGTTGGCCCCCGGTTGCTGGTATACGGCGATCGTCGTTGCTTTCTTGCCATTCATGCGGCTTGCGACCGAGTAATCCTGCTTGGCGAGCTCGACGCGCCCTATGTCCCGCACGCGCACGATTGCTGTGCCTTCTTTCTCTGTGCGCACGATAATATTTTCGAACTCCTCCGGCTTGGTCAGCAGGCCCTGCGCTGTCACCACGAACTGCTGCGTTACCCCGGGCAACATCGGTTGAGCGCCGATCTGGCCGATGCCGAACGTCTGGTTCTGGCTCTGGATCGCTGCTGCCACTTCCTTCACGGTTATGCCTAGCTGAGCCATGCGGTCGGGCCGCAGCCATACCCGCATTGCCAGATTGGGTAGCCCCATCACCGACGATCGATTTGCACCTGGGACCCGCTTCAACTCTTCCAGCACGTACAGATTGGAGTAATTGTCCAGGTAGGTGGAGTCGTAACGGTCGTCCGGCGAGTAGATCGATATGACCATCATGATGCTCGACGACTGCTTGTCGACCGTGACGCCCTGCTGGACCACCGCCTGGGGTAGCTGGGACAGAGCCTGGCTCACCCGATTTTGTACGTTGACCTGGTTGATGTCCGCATTCGTGCCGGGCTGAAAGAAGACCTGAATAGCGACGTTTCCGCTCGAAGAGCTGGTCGAGTAGAAATAAAGCAGATTGTCCACGCCGTTGATCTGGGCCTCAATCGGGGATGCGACAGTGTTGGCAATGACATCTGCAGTCGCTCCGGGATAACGTGCAGAGATCTGAACCTGTGGCGGAGCCATTTCCGGATACTGCTCAATCGGCGCAACGGTCATTGCGACCGAGCCGGCCAGCACGATCAGGATCGAGATTACAGCCGACAGAATCGGCCGGTCGATGAAAAAGTGGGTGAACATGTCGTGACCGCCTATTTCTTCTCGGATTGTTTTTTCTGCGGTTCCTGCCCTTGATCAGCGGGATTTGCCTTAGGCTCACCGATTTTGACCGGCTGCCCGGGGACTACTTTTAGTATGTTGTCCACTACCACCCGATCGCCGTCCCGTAACCCGCTCATGATGACGATATCGCGTTCGCCGAAATAGTCGCCGACGACCACTGGCCGTATTTCGGCGACCCCCGATTCGTTGACAACATAGACCAGATGCCCATTGGAGCCCTGCTGCACTGCGAGCTGGGGTACCACGACGGCGTCAGGTCGCACCGAGCCCTTCAGCAGGGCGGTTACGAACATGCCCGGACGGAGGTCGCGTTTCGGGTTTGGCAGCACAGCGCGTACCAAGAAAGTCCCGGTTTCCTGGCTGAACGATGGATCAGCAAAGTTGATCTTGCCCTTGTACGGATAGACCGCGCCATCTGGCATCACCACCTCGACTTCGTAGTTGCCGTCCTTGGGGGGCAGCATCTGATTTTTGGCAATCATTTCCTTGAATCGAGAAAGTGCGTTTTGCGATACGCTGAAGTTCACCCAGATAGGATCGACCGCGGCAACGTAGGTCAGCCTCGCGCTCGCGCCCAGGGAATTGATGTACGCACCTTCGCGCTGCAGCGAGCGGCCGGTAAGGCCCGTCACAGGTGAGCGGATGGTGGTATAGCCGAGGTTCAGTTCGGATTCAGTGACCTTGGCCTGCGCCGAGTAAACCGCAGCCTTGGAGCTGTCAAATTCGCCCTGAGCACGGTCGAGATCTGATTGCGGCAGTGCGTTCTGCTGGGCCAGCGGGCGAACCCGGTTCAGGTTCGCAGCTGCAGTGGTGTGGCGTGCCTGCTGTGCCTGCAATCCGCCTCTGGCGGCTTCAAGTTGCGCCTGAAAAGGCTTGGGATCGAGCTGGAAGAGGATCTGGCCTTCTTTCACCAGTTCGCCTTCAAGATATGCAATCTTGTCGAGGAAGCCTGAAACCCGCGGGACGATGTCCACCTGCTGTGAGCTCTCGGTCTGCGCGACGAAGCTTGGCACGAAGGGAATCGTCTGCTGAGTGACTGTGATCACGCTCACTGGTGTTGGTGGTAGGGGCGCCGGCGCCTCTTCCCTAGAGCACCCGGTGAATGCGGCAATGGCGATCACGGCCGCGACTGGCAGGCATGCGCGGGCAAGGCAAATGTTTTTCGTATTCATGTAGATATCCCGACCGGTTTTTGAGGCAGACTTTCGTCGATCGGACAGAGCATACACAGACTCCTATAGAGGGTAAACTGTTTATAATGCATATGAAAAAATGCAGCGCATGTTGAGGACAACAGCGGCGCAGTGATTGCGGTTATGTCCGTAACGTTAGGGGGCGGAATTGTGTCCGGATGGGGGGCATGGTCACGACTTACAATGTGCTGATGCCAGTTGCCGCTGTTGCGCGGGAATTCGCGCGCACGCAGCCTGGCGTATGCGCAATCTGACGCAGACGATACTGGCCTCCGCCGTCGCTTATCGCACGGTGGATGGCCGCAGTTCCCGTTAATGTGAGCGGCGGGTTACGCTAACTCAAGCCCGGGCAGATGCAAGTTGCAGCGTATGAAGCAAGAATCGTTACGGCGCGCCCAGAAGCAGATACAGACTGAATCGCCCGGCTTCTCCCGCACCCAGTCCGAAATAAGCGGGGCCGGCAAATGTTTGCGCACCCAAAAACACCGACCCCGACCAGATTGTGCTGTTGGGCCGGCTGTCAAAGCGATCATTAATTCGTCCGACTTCGAGCGAAGTGCCGACGTAAACCCCTGAGCCCAGCAGGTCCGGCAGATTGACGGCGCGGTTGTAGTACATGGCGCGGCCGAATGCCACCTCACGGCCGGAAAACTCGTCGATGCGATATCCCGACAACTGCAGCGGTCCGCCCAGCGTGAAGGTCTCGTACGCGGGCATGTCTGTTCTCAGATTCGAACCGCCGGAAAGGCTCAGGTTGAGCGTATGTGGGCCCCAGCTCCTGGCGCCAAGGATCTGTCCTTCGATGCGCTTGTAATCGCGGTCAGATCCGAAGTTGGTGTCGGCCATATACATCGACCCGAGAGCGCGGTAGCCGCTGCGCGGGAACCAGGGATTGTCGAGTTGGTCGATCAGAAACCTGGCGCGGGGTCCAGCCGTTTTGTCCGTGAAATCCGGCAGCACGGGCGAGCCCGTGTCGACGTTGGCATGGAATTC
>JAOUIN010000128.1 GCA_029883965.1 Betaproteobacteria bacterium | reverse complement strand
GATCGCCATCATGTACTGCATGCAATGATCGCGGTCGGCAAAGTTCGCCAGCGGCCCGGTCTTGTCAAGAATCACCATGGTCGAGTTGTGGCATTGCACGTCGATGTGCTTGATGTCGTCGAGGCGGTCCTTCACCAGCGGGTGCAATTTGATTGCGGCCTCCACACCCGTCTGGCCGTGGAATGCGGTCGGATACGGAATCTTGAACAATGTGTTCTCGATCACGTAACTGCCGAACGGACGCTGGAATTTGAAAGGCTTGCCGTCGAACAATACTTCATAGAAGCCCCACTTCGGCGCGGTCAGCGCAGACGGATAACCCATCTCGCCCTTTTTCGCCAGCAGCGACAGCCATACGCCCCGCGCCGAGGCGTCACCGGCCGCCCACGACTTGCGCGCGCCGGTGTTGGGCTTGCGCCGGTAGGTTGCCAGCGCATGGCCGTCGACCCAGGCGTTTGACAGCGCGTTGATGACTTCGTCGCGGGTGCAGCCAAGCAGTGCCGACACCGCGGCCGTGGTCGCGATCTTGACCAGCAGCGTGTGATCGAGCCCCGCCGCAGTAAACCCGTTCTCGAGCGCCAGCCCGCCCTGCACTTCATAGGCCTTGATAATCGCGACCAATACCTCGCGCATGGTCAGCGGTTTTTTGCCGGCGGCCTGCCGCGTGCGCGACAGCCAGTCTGCGGTCATCAGGATGGCGCCGATGTTGTCCGACGGATGGATCACGGTGCGACCGTAGAAGGCGTCGTTGAAATCCAGCCAGCGAATCAGTGCGCCGGCGTTGAAGGCTGCGGTCACCGGATCGAGCACGTAACCGGTGCCGGGAACGCGCGCGCCGTTGGGAACGATGGTGCCGGGAACAACGGGCCCCAACAGTTTGGTGCAGTCCGGATACGCCAGGGCTTCGAAGGCACAGGCGAGGCTGTCGATCAGCGTCAGCCGCGCAGTTTCGAACGCGAGCTTGCTGTTCGGTTTGTAGCCGTGGGCATACTCGGCGAGGTCGACGATGACTTTGTCGAATTGCGGACGACGATTGGTCACTACAGCAGTCATAACTATAACCTTTTGTTTTTAAATGATTTTTACTTATATTGCGCCATGACCCACAGCGCCGCGGCAAACAAGCGGCGATCGTCATTGCGTCGCCCGACCAGTTGCGCGCCGAGCGGCAATCCATTGGGGCCGGTAAACAGCGGCAGCGTCAGCGACGGCACGTGGCAGGTGGTCCAGATCGAACAGAACACCGCAGTGCCGGTTTCATTCAATCCGACCGGTGCCTCACCCGCGGCCGACGGCGTCAGCAGCACGTCGCAATCCGCGAACTCGTCATCGAGCAGCAACCGCAGCTGCTCCGCCTCCGTGCGTGCGGCACGGTACTCGGCAAAGGTGCAGGCGAGGCCGTGTTTCAGTCGGCCCATTTTCAGCGTGTCGCTGATGCCGTCCCAGTGATTATCGATTTCCCAGGCGCGGTTGCGCACGAACTCAAAACTGGAAATGCGGCGATGCACGGATTCAATCTGTTCGAAATCGCGTGGCAGCGCGACATCAAGAACATTGGCGCCGGCGCGCGCCAGGTGTTTTGCGCAGGCATCCAGATGCTTCTGTGTCGCGGCATCCGCCTGGTCCCAGAACGGACTGCGGCAATAGCCGATGCGCAGCTGGCGCGGATCGATCTCCACCGCCGGTTCGGGCGTGGTGTCGATCAGCACGTCGCGATAGAGAACAACGTCTTCAACCGAACGCGCGATGATGCCCAGCGTGTCGACTGAACCCGCGGCTTCCATCACACCCGCCATGCGCAGGTCACCCCAGGTCGGCCGGTAGCCGACGCAGCCATTGAACGCCGCCGGCCGGATGGTCGATGCCGTGGTCTGTGTACCCAGTGCCAGCGGCACCATGCAATCACCAACCGCGGCCCCTGAACCGCTCGATGAACCGCCGGGCGTGCGCTGCGGGTCGCGCGGATGCCGGGTCTTGCCGGGATGACGGTTGGCGAATTCGGTGGTCACCGTCTTGCCCATGATCAGTCCGCCGGCGCGGCGCGTCAGCGCGACACAGACCGCATCCATGTGCGGCCGGTGGCCGGCGTGGATCGGCGAACCGTAAGCCGTGGGCATGTCCGCCGTATCGATGATGTCCTTGATGCCCACCGGCACGCCATGCAGCGGTCCGCGCGGACCTGCCGCATCGAGCTCACGCGCCTGCTTCAGCACGAGATCCGGATCCAGAAACTCCCACGCGCCTACCTGCGGCTCGCGCTCCGCGATGTGATCGAGACAGGCCTGCGCCACATCCACCGCGCTGCACTGCCCCGCCGCTACGGCACGGGCAATCTCGTTTGCCGTCAGTTGATGAAGATCCCGGTCCGGCACTGGCAAGCTCCCCGGCTACGATTCCGCCACGCGCTCCAGCGGCAGACGCGGCATTTCAAAACGATCGGTGATGCGGGTATAACCGCCCTTGCCCGCCAGCCGGCCGATCGGGTTGATGCGGCCGATATCGACATGAAAACGGTCGTTGACGATGCCGTCGTGATAATGGAAATACACGACTTCACCGAACACCACGTGATAGGGCTTGCGCCCGAGATCGACGATCTGCATCAGGCGGCATTCCATCGCCACCGGCGCCTCGACGATACGCGGCGGCCGCACCTTGCACGACGGCGCAGTAGTGAACCCGGCCTTTTCAATTTCATTGACGCCGTAGGGATAATCCACGGCACACACGTTCATCTGCTCCTTGATCGCATCGCTGACGATATGGACCACAAACTCGGGTGTTGCGCGGATGTTGCGCACGGTGTCCTTGGCGCTGCCGGTCTTGTCACCGACCGAAAACATCAGCATTGCGGGATCGGAGCCCACGGCGTTGAAAAAACTGAAGGGTGCCGCATTGGGACCATCCGGGCCCAGCGTGGTCACCAGTGCGATCGGTCGCGGGGTCACCGTGCCGATCATCAGTTTGTACTGGTCCTGCCAGGAGATCTTGCTTGCGTCGAATTCGGCCATGGGATTTCGCTTTGCTGGAATGACGGCTGATTCTATCAGGGCACCGCAACCCGACGCGCGCGACCGTGACGCAGTGGCCCCAAAAAAAGCGCCTCCCGCGGGAGGCGCTTGCAGTGCAGGCTGCGCCTGTGATCAGCGCAGCTTGATGTTGCCGCTCTTGATCACATTCGCGTACTTCACGATTTCCTTCTTCAGCAGATCAGCCAGTTCGGCCGGCGAGCCGCCGACCGGGTCGATACCCTGCTTGGCATAAAAGGCGGCGACCTCCTTGGCTGACAGGGCTTTCTTGACCTCGCTATTGATGCGGTCAATCGCTTCCTTGGGCGAATTCGCCGGCATGAACATCGCATACCAGTTATCCGACACGAAACCCGGATAGATGGAATCCATGGTCGGCAGCTTGGGGAAAACCCCTGCCGGCTTTGCCGTGGTCACCGCCAGCGCACGCAGGCGCTTGTTGACGATGTGCGGCATGGCCGATGGTGCGGTCGCGAACAGCATGTCGATTTCGCCGGTGGCGACGCCCAGCGTTGCCGGTCCGCCGCCCTTGTAGAGTACCGTGACACCCTTGGCCTTGGCGAATTGCTTGAACATTTCCGCTGACAGGTGGCTGGTACTGCCCGGTGTGTTGCCGCCCATGTTCAGCCCCTCTGCCCGGCGCTTGGACAGTGCCGCCAGTTCCCGCACGGTTTTGGCCGGCACACTGGGATGCGTCACCAGCACCAGCGGCGCGGAGGACACCCATACCACCGGCACCAGGTCCTTGGTCGCATCGAATTTCATGCGGTCAGCCTGCAGCGTCGTGTTCACCGCGATGGTCGCCGTCGTAAACAGCACGGTATAACCGTCGGCCGGTGATTCCACCGTGATCTGGGCGCCGATCAGGCCACCCGCACCGGTGCGATTGTCGACCAGCACCTGCTGGCCCAGGCCCGCGCGCATTTTTTCGCTGAGTAGACGGCCCTGAATATCGGTGCCGCCACCTGTGCTGAACGGGACAATCAAGCGTACCGGCTTGTCCGGATAGGCCCCCGCCGCGGGGCCCGCGGCGACTACGGCAGCACCCGCCAGGGCAAGCAGCACCGAACGCCTGAGTTTGGTCATAATCATCTGAATATCCTCCATAAGTTATTGATTATAAATGTGTTTTTGAATCGCTGAGTGGCCACATTCTGGAATCAGTGTAGGCTCCGTCCAGACCATAACGCGGACCGATCGGGACGGTCAAGAAAAAACGCCCGCATCAGCGGGCGTTTTTTCAGTGTCGGAAGCAGGTTGCACGATCCGCAACCAGCGCTCCGTGCCGGCGCCGGATTATTCGGCGACGACGTTGGCCGCCTTGATGACTTTGGCATACTTGGTGACTTCGCGCTTGAAGTACGCCGCCAGTTCCTCGGGGCTGCTACCCACGGGTTCGCCGCCTTCCTTGCGGATGAAATCGTTGACGTCCGGCGATTTGAGGGCCTTGACGATTTCGCCGTTCAGCTTGGCGACAATATCCTTGGAAGTGCCTTTCGGGAAAAACATCGCGTACCAGTTGTCGGCTTCAAACTCGGGATAGATCGATTTCATCGTCGGCAGATCCGGGAACGCCGCGGCCGATTTACCGGTCGTGACCGCAATGGCGCGCACCTTGCCCGACTTGATAAACGACTGCGCCGCCAGCGCGGTCGCAAACGTGAAATCGGTTTCACCGCTGATCTGGCCGATCATTGCCGGTCCGCCGCCCTTGTACGGAATCGCGGTCACTTTGGTGCCACCGAACAGGTTGAGCATTTCCACCGACAGATGGCTGGTCGTGCCGCCACCGTTATGCGCGGCATTGAGCTTGTTGCCGGACTTCTTGACCAGCGCCACGAAGTCCTTCAGGTTTTTGGCCGGAACACTCGGATGCAGCACCAGCACCAGCGGCACCGACGACACCCAGCTCACGGGCAGCAGATCGGTAGTAGGGTTGAACTTCAGCAGCTTGGCATTGAGCGTGACGCTGACCGCCAGCGACGCAGTGGTAAACAAAATGGTGTAACCGTCACCCGGTGAGCGCGCCGCGGTCTCCGCGCCGATCAGACCGGAAGCGCCGGAACGGTTCTCGACCAGAAAATTCTGCCCCAGGCTTTGCTGGAACTTTTGGCCCAGCAGGCGGCCCTGGATGTCGGTGCCGCCGCCCGCGCCGAAGGGCACGATCACGCGCACCGGTTTGACCGGCCACTGTTGCGCCTGGGCGGGAAGGCCCAGCGTAAAAGCGAGGGCTGCAAATGCAGCACCCGCCATCTTCAATTGCTTTTGAAACATGAAATTCTCCATGTAAATGAAGTGCGGTCTTGCGGACGTCGCAAGAATTTGAAAATTCATCAGCCGCGGTAGATCGGCTCCGGCTGCGTAAAGAAGGAATGCAGGATGTGATAGACCATCTGGTAGTTGATCTGCTGGAAACTCGCATGCGAAATCCCGGCCATCACCGAGAACTGCTTGTCGGGATTGGGCAGGCGGTTGAAGAAATCAAGCAGGTCATCCATGCCGGCAATGCCGTCGAACTGCCCGCGCATGACCATGGTCGGCACCGTGATTTTGGCCGGATCAACCACCGGAAGCTTGGCGCACATGTCGAGATAGGTGCCGGTGGGCACCGAATCGTCGAGCGCGAGGATGGCATCGGCGAAAGCCTCGATGACCTTTTCCTCGGCACAACCCGCATGGTCGCGGTTGAAAATCGAATGCACGAATGCGCGGTCGATCGGACGACGCTTGTGCGCCTTCCAGACGTCCAGCTTCTTGGCACGCTCTTCCAGCGTAGGGCTGCCCTTGCCGGTCCAAACAAACGCGTCCAGCGCGAGCCGCGCCACACGCTGCGGATTGCGTTCGGCAAACATTGCCGCCCGCAGCGCACCCGATGAAATGCCGTAGGTCAGGAACTTCTTGATGCCCGTGGTTTTGGTGATGTAGTCGGTCGCCGCAGCCAGATCATCCGCACCGTTCGAAATATCGAAGTAAAGATCGCGCGACTTGTCGGAGCGGCCGTAACCCTCCATGTCCACGCACCAGGTGTTGAAGCCGCGCTGTGCGAACCAGTCCATCGCGGACGAACCGGGACGACCCGGCACCTGCAGATCGAAGGTCGGTTGCGAAGCCATCGAGGAGCCGTGCACGAACAGCACCGTGCCGTTTGCACCTTTGCCGTCGGCCGCGGGTTTTTCCCACAGAAACAGCTTTACGTCGCCCTTGCGGGTCCAGTGTTCCTTGCCGGAAATCGCGGCGTTTTGTGCGGTTTGATTCATGGATTTTGTCGCCTGAAAAAGCCTGCTGGTCAGATGGGTGCGCAAGTCTAGGATACGGAACCCTGCCAGTCAAACAGTAGAGCGGCATATATAATCGAGGCCACTGATACGCGCACTTTTTCGGTGCGCGCATTTCATTCCACATCATGATGACCCGGCAATGAAAACACCCGCCACCGCAAATTATTCCACGCAGTTTCGCAGCATCAAGGACGAGGTCAGCCCCGAGGAATGGGAGACACGGCTCAACCTCGCCGCCTGCTACCGCCTGGCCGACAGTTTCGGCATGACCGACCTGATCTACAACCACATCACCGCGCGTATTCCCGGCGATGACGAGCACCTGCTGATCAATCTATACGGCCTG
>JAOUIN010000008.1 GCA_029883965.1 Betaproteobacteria bacterium | reverse complement strand
TTCCGGCGTCAGCACGCTATCGTAAATCTGCCGAACGGTGCCGATCGGTTCTGACGCATGCGGATAGGCATCGCGTCCCGCGCCCTGCATCGATGCCGTTTGCGCTGACAGCTGCCCCGGTGCCGTCGCAATGAACACGACAAGCGCGAAGCATGCGACCGCCCTTGCGCAGGATTTCACGCTGACCGTCCGCCGCTCACGCGCGCTATGCCTGCCAGATCAGGGGATACCATGAGATCTTTTAATCCCGCCGCCGCAAGCAGCTGCGCGCATGCCGCAGCCTGATCGTGCCCATGTTCGAGCAGCAGCCACCCTCCAGGGCCAAGGTGCCCGGGGGCATGCGCAATGATTTGGCGCAGATCGCGCAGGCCGTCGGCGCCGGCCGCAAGAGCCGTGCGCGGCTCAAAGCGCAAGTCGCCCTGCTGCAAATGCACGTCGCTGGCGGCAACGTACGGAGGATTGGAGACGATCACATCGAACCGCGTATCGCCCAGCGCTGCGTACCAATCACTGTGCAGCAATGTTGCGTTTGCCGGCGCCCACTGTGCTGCATTGGCGCGCGCGACATCCAGCGCGCTGTTGGAGACATCCACCAGCACCACCTGCGCCTGCGGCCGTTCCGCGGCAATCGTCACACCGACGCATCCGCTGCCCGCGCCGAGGTCGAGTACCCGACTCGCTTTGCCTGCTGGCAGACGCGCCAGCGCCAGCTCTACCAGCAGTTCGCTTTCGGGGCGCGGGATCAGCACCGCCGGCGTCACGGCGAAGCTGCGGCCGTAGAATTCGCGAACGCCGGTAATATATGCCACCGGCGCACCCGCGGCACGGCGCGCGATCAGCGCGCGAAATTCTTCAGCGTCCCCGGCAGCTACCGCGTCATCGGCATGCGCGATCAGCCACGCCGCGTCGCGTTGTAACGCGTGGCGCAGCAGGACGCGCGCATCTGCGCGTGCGACCGTTGCCTGTGCGGCTTCGAGCAGCGCTGCCACGGTGGGTAATGGCGCCACGGTTCGCCTAAAATATCAGTAAAAACAATGGCTTACGCCCTTGCAGTGTCTTCAGCAAGCTCGGCCAGCAGCTGCGCCTGGTGTTCCGCCGCCAGCGCATCAACCAGTTCGTCCAAATCACCATCGACGATCTGCGCAATCTTGTACAGCGTCAGGTTGATGCGGTGGTCGGTCACTCGGCCCTGAGGAAAGTTGTAGGTACGGATGCGCTCGGAACGATCGCCACTGCCGATCAGTGACTTGCGTGTTGCGGCAGTTTTGGATTGCTGCTCGCGCAACTGCCGGTCCTTGAGGCGCGCTGCCAGCACTGCCAGCGCGCGCGCCTTGTTCTTGTGCTGCGAGCGGTCATCCTGGCACTCGACCACCAGTCCGGTCGGCAGATGCGTAATGCGGATCGCCGAGTCGGTCTTGTTGACATGCTGGCCGCCGGCGCCGGAGGCGCGAAAGGTATCAATGCGCATCTCCGCCGGATTCAACACGATCTCGCTGACTTCGTCGGCCTCGGGCATCACCGCCACGGTGCAGGCGGATGTATGCACGCGTCCCTGCGTTTCGGTGACCGGCACTCGCTGCACGCGATGGCCGCCGGATTCGAACTTCAGTTTGGAATAAGCGCCCTGCCCGATGATCCTGGCAATGATTTCACGGTAGCCGCCAAGGTCGGATGGACTTTCCGAAACGATCTCGACCTGCCAGCGCTTGCGTTCCGCATAACGCGCATACATGCGGAACAGTTCGGCCGCGAACAGCGCCGATTCATCGCCGCCGGTACCGGCACGCACCTCGAGAAAAATATTGCGCTCGTCATTAGGGTCGCGCGGCAACAGCAGTTTCTGCAAATCGACTTCCAGGGCCTCAAGCCGCGCGCGTGTCTCGGCCACTTCGGCCTCGGCGAACTCGCGCATCGACGGATCCCTGGCCATCTCCTGCGCGGTTTTCAGATCAGCCTCGCTACCCTGGTAGCGCTGGTAGAGCGCGACCACCGGGCCGAGCTCGGCGTGCTCGCGCGTGAGCTTGCGGTAATTGTCCATGCTCGCCGTGACATTCTCGGCGGTCAGCAGACGGTTGATTTCTTCCAGTCGCATCGACAACTGGTTGAGTTTTGCGGCAATGCTGGGCTTCATGAATACGGGCTCTGGCCGCGGCGGGCGCGACAGTTAGGCGACCACTCGCTTACTCGGGTCGCTGAATCTGGTACAGACGTGCGATCAGCGCCGCCAGCTCGTCGCGCTCATCCTGCGCCGCGTGGTTCAGCGCGTGCGACGGCGGGTGCATGAATTTGTTGGTGAGCGCCCGCGACAGTTCATCCATGACCTGCTGCGGGTCGGCGCCGTGGGCGAGACGCCGTTGTGCGCGCTCGAGCTCGTGACGGCGCGAACGTTCGGCGGTGTCGCGCAGCGCGCGTATCGTCGGCACCAGTTCGCGGTTGTCCAGCCAGTGCATGAAATCGGAACACTGGTTTTCGATGATGACTTCGGCCTGCGCCACCGCGTTGGTGCGCTGGTCCATGCCTTCACGCGCAATCTGGCCCAGGTCGTCCACCGTATACAGGAATGCATCATCGAGCTCGCTGACTTCGCCCTCGATATCGCGCGGCACCGCCAGGTCGAACATCAGCATCGGCCGGTGCTTGCGCGCCTTCAGCGCGCTCTCGGTCAGGCCCTTGCCGATGACCGGCAGCGGGCTCGCCGTACAGCAGACGACGATGTCGTACAACGCAAGCTGCGCGGCGAGATCGTTCAACGGAATCACATGTCCGAAAAACCGGTCGGCCAGCTGCTGCGCCCGCGCCATCGTGCGGTTCGCAAACGTCATGCGCCGCGGATGATGCGCAGCAAAATGCGTGGCAGTCAGGTCGATCATCTCGCCGGCGCCGATGAACAGTACGCTCTGCTCGGCGATGCTCGGATAAATGCTCTCGGCCAGGCGCACTGCGGCGGAAGCCATCGACACGGTACTGGCGCCGATTTCGGTCTCGCTGCGCACCGTTTTCGCCACCGAAAATGTGCGCTGAAACAATTTGTTCAGCAGCCATCCCAATGTGCCGGCTGCCTCTGCCGAGCGCACTGCATTCTTGAACTGACCCAGAATCTGCGGCTCGCCCAAGACCATCGAATCGAGGCCGCTGGCGACGCGGAAAGCGTGCTTCACCGCGCGGTCCTGCGGCAATTCATACAGGTACGGCGCAATCTGTCCCGGTTTCAGGCGGTGATATCCCGCCAGCCAGTCCACCGCGAGCTGCGGCTCGGATGTCGAACAATAAACTTCGGTTCGATTGCACGTGGATATGATCGCCGCCTCGCTGACCGGGCGACGGTCGACCAGGTCGCGCAAAGCCTGCGTCACCTGTTCGGCATGGAAAACCACCCGCTCGCGCACGTCCAGCGGCGCAGTCTGGTGATTCAATCCAAAAGCGAATAGCGGCATGGGCAGGGCGGCGCACATCGAAAAAGACCTTGTATTTTAGCCGCTTACACCTACACCCGCCACCCGGAAACAAGGCCGCTCCGGCCTTATTTCAGACAGTCAGGACGAGATCGCGATCATGTCGAAATCGCCCTTGGTGGCCGAGCAGTGCGGGCAGGTCCAGTCCGCCGGCACGTCTTCCCAGGGCGTGCCGGGCGCGATGCCTTCGTCGGGTAATCCGGCGGCCTCGTCATAGATGAACCCGCACAGTATGCATTGCCATTTTTTCATGTTGCCTCAGCCCTGCTCGTTCACCATGGGCTTGCCTCCCACGTAGAGCTTGAGGTTTTCAGTGAACACCCTGGCCGCACGACCGTCATTGCCGCCGGAGGCGGACGCATTGTGCGGCGACACGATGACATTGGGAATGTCCCACAGCGGCGAATCGGCGGGCAGCGGTTCCTTTTCGAACACATCGAGGTACGCGCCGGCGATCTGCTTGCTTTGCAGTGCGGCAATCAGGGCTTTCTCGTCCGCGACAGCACCGCGGGCGACATTCACCAGATGCGCATGCTTCGGCATCAGCGCCAGCGTTGCGGCGTTGACCAGTTGATGGGTCTCCTTGGTGTACGGACAGGCCAGCACCAGCCAGTCACAGCGCGGCAGCAGCGCCGGCAGTTGGTCCAGCGTATGCATCTCGTCCACCGGGTCACCGTCCCGCTTCGGGCTTCGTCGCAGGCCGATCACCTTCATGCCGAGCGCCTGGCAGAAACGCGCAACGGTCGCGCCGATCGTGCCCAGTCCGACGACGATCACGGTCTGGCCGCCCAGGTCGCGCGGCGTATCCTTGCCCCGCGCCGGATCCCAGCGCCGCTCGCGTTGCGCCGCGAGCCAGCGCGGAAACCCGCGAGCCAGCATCAGCAACCCGCAGATCGCGGTCTGGCCCACCGGTTCGCCATTGGTCCCGGCCGACGTGGTCAGCCGCACTTTGCGCTGATGCAGCGCCGGCAAGAACGGATGCTGGTCGATGCCGGTGCTGGTGAAGTGCACCCATTTCAGATTGGGCGCGACCTTAACCGTGTCACCAAAGCCATGATAGTGGTCGGAAAAACGGATGTCGCGCGTCAGGTACGCCGCTTCAATTTTCGCGATTTCCGTCTCCGGCAAGCGCTGCGTGGCGTCATCCGGCAGATGGATGATATCCAGCGTGATCCCCGCTGATTTCGCCGCAACCTTCAATTCAGCGCCAAATTGCGCAACAAACCCCTTCGACAACAAAATGCCCGTCATTGCCCCACCCTAATATTGAAATTCGCTGTCGATCAGCTCTTGTCACGCTTGAACAGCGCGTCAAGCTTCTGTTCGTAGGCGTGATAATCCAGGTAATCATAAAGATCATCACGCGATTGCATCAGATCGACGACATTTTTCTGGTGACCTTCCTTACGGATGCTCTGGTACACCTTTAATGCCGCGGCATTGGCCGCACGCCACGCAGACAGCGGGTACAACGCCATCGCGACGTTCGCGCTCGCCAGTTCCTTGACCGAAAACAACGGTGTCTGCCCGAACTCGGTGATGTTGGCGAGTATCGGCACCTTTACAGCATCAGCAAACTTTTTGTACATGGCCAGTTCGGTGATGGCTTCCGGAAATATCATGTCGGCACCGGCCTCGACGCAGGCTACCGCTCGTTCAACTGCGGCATCCAGACCCTCTACCGCCAGCGAGTCGGTACGCGCAATAATGACAAAATTGGCGTCGGTCTTGGCGTCAGCCGAGGCTTTGATCCGATCGACCATTTCATCCTTGCTGACGATTTCCTTGTTCGGACGGTGGCCGCAGCGCTTCTGCATCACCTGATCCTCGATATGCATGGCAGCAGCGCCGAATTTGATCAGCGACTTCACCGTGCGCGCAATGTTGAACGCGCCGCCGAAACCCGTATCCACGTCCACCAGCAACGGCAGATCGCAGGTATCGGTGATCCGCCGGACATCGGTCAGCACATCGTCCAGCGTGCTGATCGCCAGATCGGGCACGCCCAGAGATCCGGCTGCGACGCCGCCGCCGGAGAGGTAGATGGCCTTGAATCCGCTGCGCTCCGCGAGCCGTGCGTGATAGGCATTGATGGCGCCGACGATCTGCAGCGGTTTTTCGGCGGCCAGTGCGGCCCGGAAACGGGCACCGGCGGTTTGCTGGGCGGCAAGGTCATTCATGCAATGGCTCCTGTATCGGAATCTGTGGCTGCGATCATGCGGAATCGGGTCGGGTCAGGACCGGAACAGCGTCCGATGCCCGCAACTCTGTCCGGCATCTGGACGAAATGGATTATCGTTGAAAAATCAGGCCCTAAAAAGATAGCACAGGACCCGCTATTCCGCTAGGACGGGCACGGTGGCATAATCCCCGTTCCCCAATCTCACGATTCGGACTAAGTTATGGCCATGGTAAAAAACTCCGACGACGACTCCTCCGGCCGGCTGACCGGCACTCAAAGCATCGAACGCGCACTGCTGTTGCTGCGTGAGATCGCCGCACACAACCGCTCCGGTTCGCGCCTGCTCGACCTCGCCACCCGCACCAGCCTGCAACGTCCAACGGTTCACCGCATGCTGAAGTGTCTCGCTTACGAAGGTATGGTGCAGCAGGACTCCGAAACCCACCGCTATTTCCTGGGCCCGATGGCCTATGAGCTCGGGCTGACTGCCGCGCCGCGCTTCAATTTGCGTGAAATCTGCCATCCGGCGATGACCCGCATCGCCGAGGCGACGGGGGACACCGTATTTCTGACCCAAAGAAGTGGCTTGGACGCCGTATGCATTGATCGCCACGAAGGCACGTTCCCGATCAAGACGTTCACGCTCGAAGTCGGCATGCGCCGGCCGCTGGGCGTGGGCACCGGCAGCCTTGCCATCCTGGCTGCACTGCCCGAAGAAGAGTTTCGCGGGATCATCGCCAGCAACGAACCGCGATTGCAGGAGCACGGCCTTACCGGACCGACGCTGCTGTCGCAGGCACGCAAGGCACAGAAGCTGGGATTCGCCGTACGCGAAACCCCGTCGCTGGCCGGCGTCCGCTCCATCGGTCAGGTTTTGCGCAATCAAAGCGGCATGCCTTTCGCCGCGCTGTCAATTTCGGCAATTTCCAGCCGCATGGCCGATCGACGCGTACAGGAACTGTCGACCATGCTGCGCAACGAATCACGCCTGATCGAGCGCCAGATCGCCAACGGCATGGAAATCCGATAAGAGCGTCTGATCGGGCGCCCGGAAAACAACTTTGCCCACTGAGCACTCAAGGAGAACCTCGATGCGTCAGTTATTGAGCGTGCTCAGTGCGTTGTTGCTCGCAATTGAATGTGCCGGCGGCGCAAAGTCGCCCTGGAAACCGGCATAAAGCCGGACTGATATATCCATGGGTCTGGCGCAGCGCACTTACGACGCCTCGGCCGGCGGCCCGCTCGATGGTGTGCGCGTTGTCGATCTGTCGCGTCTGGTCGCCGGCAACATGCTGACACAGGTGCTCGGTGACTTCGGTGCCGAGGTCATCAAGATCGAACCGCCCGCAGGTGACACACTGCGCGCATGGAAAGTCGAGCAGGTCGATACAAACTGGAAACTGTACGCACGCAACAAGAAAAGCCTAGGCCTTGAATTGCGCAAACCCGAGGCACGGGAACTGCTGCTGCAACTGCTGGCGAAAGCCGCCATATTCGTCGAGAGTTTCCGGCCGGGCACACTGGAATCCATGGGGCTGGGCCCGGATGTGCTGCTCGCGCGCAACCCTAAACTGGTCATCGTGCGCATTTCGGGCTGGGGACAGGACGGCCCTTACAAACGGCGCCCCGGCTTTGGCACGCTGGTCGAAGGCATGTCGGGTTTTGCCGCACTGAACGGCTTCGAAGACCGCGAACCCGTGCTGCCGCCGATGTATCTCGCAGACACCATAGCCGGACTGTACGGCGTGAGCGGCGTACTGATCGCGTTGCGCGAAATCGAACATAACGGCGGCAAGGGACAGGTCATTGATCTGCCGCTCCTCGATCCGCTGTTTGCCGTGCTGGGGCCGCAGGCCGCCAATTACCGGCTGACTGGAAAAATCAAACCGCGCACCGGCAGCCGTTCCACCAATGCCGCGCCACGCAACGCCTACAAGTGCAAGGACGGCAACTATGTCGGGCTCTCGGCGTCGATTCAGAAAATGGCTGAACGCGTGTTTGAGTCCATCGGACGCCCCGACCTGATCACCAATCCACGCTACCGGACTAACGCCGACCGCGTGAAACACGCCGCGGAACTCGACGCCATCATCGGTGAGTTCATTGCACAACGCACACAGGCGGAAAATGTTGCGTTTTTTGAAAAAGCCGATGTCACCATCGGGCCGATCTATGACATTTCCCAGATCGTTGAAGACCCGCATGTGCTGGCGCGCGAACTGATTGCGGACTACCCCGACCCGGACATGGGCGCCTATCCGATGCATCATGTGGTGCCGCGGCTGTCGGTTACGCCCGCGTCCATCCGCACGCCGGCACCAAAAATCGGCGAGCACAACGAAATGCTGCTGGCCGAACTCGGCATTGACGCCGCCACCTATCAGAAACTGCTGGCCGCAGGCATAGTCTGTTCCGGCAAACCAACCGCCGCCGAAGAATAACCGGCGCTGATTGCATCGCTCCATAGACTCCGAGGATCATAAAATGTATCGAGAATTTCCTGTTTGGCGCTCACTGATGTATGTGCCGGTCAACGTGGAGAAATACGTCGACAAGGCACACACCCGCGGCGCCGACGTAATCCAGCTTGACATCGAGGACAGTGTGCCCCTGTCGGAAAAAGCCAATGCCCGAAAGCTGGTCGAGAAGAACGCCGCGCGCGTACGCCGCAGCGGTGCAGATGTCGTGGTCCGCATCAACCAGCCTCTGTCGATGGCGGTACGCGATATCGAACATTCGATATGCCCCGACGTCGACGGCATTGCCGTCACCAAGGTCACCGGTGCATCGCATATTCAGCTGCTCGATGAACTGGTATCGGAACTGGAACAGATCCGCGGCATGACGGTCGGTCATACCAAATTCATCGCCATGATCGAAACGCCGGAGGCTTTTTTCCAGATCCGTGAAATCACCACCGCCAGCAGCCGCATTGTCGCCTGCAACATCGGTGGCGAGGATTTTGCGCTCAACAACAACATGCAGCCGACCGGAGATGCGCTGTTCTATCCGAAGCAGCACATGATCTTCGCTGCCAACGCCGCCGGCATCATGCCGCTCGGTTTTGTCGACAGCGTTGCCACGTTCGGCGACTGGGATAACTTCCGCAAAATGGTCCGGCGCTCACGCGACTTCGGCTTTGTCGGCGCCGGCTGCATCCATCCGGGCCAGGTCACCATCGTCAATGAGGAATACAAACCCAGCGCCGCGGAAGTCGAGTATGCGCGCAAGGTGATCGCCCTTGACAAGGAAGCGGCCGCCGCCGGCCGTGCATCTTTCGCACTCGACGGCAAGATGATCGACATTCCGATCATCGTGCGCGCAGAACGCCTGCTGAAACGTTACGAGGCAATCAGTGCCCGCGAAGCCAGGACGCTGAGCGCGATAAAAGGCTAGGCGGCCGGTTTCCCCGGGAAAACGGCGGCAGAAATTTGCAATCGCTGATACGTCGGCTACGATGAAGCCTCATGGTTCCTTGCCCACAGGAGAGGTTATAAAAGTATGAATAAAATCAACCGCTTACAACTAATCGTCGCCCCGGCATCCGGCGGCAGCGGCAATTAGGCGCACATGCGCAACGTCACCGACAGCACCATCACCCAGGCCGTCGTCCGCTCGTTCGATGGCGCCACCGATCCGCGTTTCAAACATTTGATCGAGCGGCTCACACACCATCTGCACGCATTTGCGCGCGAAGTGAAGCTGACGCCCGATGAATGGATGGCCGGGATCGATTTTCTCTACCGCGCGGGCAAGATTTCGGATGAGGCGCGCAACGAATTCATCCTGACCTCCGACGTGCTCGGCCTGTCCTCGCTGGTCGATATGCTGCACAGTGCCGCCGGCGGTACGGAGCGCAGCGCACTGGGACCTTTCCATGCCGAGAATTCGCCGATGCTCGCCGTTGGCGGGGACATCAAGCGCGATAACGACGGTGAGCCGATGCTGGTGCACGGCCTGGTGCTGGATGCGAAAGGCAAACCGATTCCCGCCGCCCGCCTCGATTTCTGGCAGGCGGCGATCAACGGCAAATACTGGCAGCAGGATTCCGAGCAATCACCGGACAATCTTCGCTTCCGAATGGTTACGGGCAAGGATGGCGCCTACGCGTTCACCACTGTGCGACCCGCGCCGTACAACGTGCCCTATGACGGCCCCGTGGGCGATCTGCTGCGCGCCGGCGGCCGCCATGCCTGGCGTCCCGCACATTTTCATTTCATCGTCAGCGCCGAGGGCTATCGTCCGCTGACGACGGAAGTGTTTTTTGAAGATGATCAGTACATCGACCAGGACGCGGTCTTTGGTGTGCGCGAATCGTTACTGGTCAATCCGCGCCGCAATACGGATAAAGCGCTGGCACAACGTCATGGCCTGCCGCTGCCGTTTCACAGTGTGGAGTTCGACTTTCACCTGAGCCGCTAGGCCGCGAAGGCTGATCCATGCCGTAAAATCGAGAGACTTCCGCCGCAACAACCGGAGTCAATCAAGCATGTCCGCAGACCTCGAATCTCTGAAGCAGTGGATCGGCCGCACCGAAACGGCCGTCGACTATGTCACAGTACCGGCTGTCGACCGGTTATCGGCCACACTGGATCGCGACGACGCCTTTCCCAAGATAGGCGACCCGCTGCCGGTGGGCTGGCACGCGATCCTGTTCCCGCGGGTGGTGCGCCATTCGCAGATCGGGCCCGACGGTCACCCGCAACGCGGGGACTTTCTGCCGCCGGTGCCGCTGCCGCGACGCATGTTTGCCGGCAAGCGCACGACGTTCATCGCGCCATTGCTGGTGGGCGACGAAGTGCACCGTCAATCCGAAATCCAGAACGTCACCATCAAGGAGGGCCGCAGCGGTCGCATGGTATTTGTCACCGTCAAGACCGACATCATCAGTCCGCGCGGCGTGGCCATCAGCGAGGAACAGGACATCGTCTATCGCGGTGAGCCCGACAAAAATGCGCCGCCGCCGGCGCCGCAACCCGCGCCCGGCAAAGCCGTGTGGACCCATCAGGTCACGCCGGATCCGGTGATGCTGTTTCGCTATTCTGCACTGACGTTCAACGGTCATCGCATCCATTACGACAAACCTTATGTCACCGGCACTGAGGGTTATCCCGACCTGATCATGAACGGCGGCCTGACCACGCTGCTGACCTACGAACTCGCGCGGGCCCACGGCACCACACCGATCCGGTTCATGTCGTCGCGCAACGTGCGCGCCCTGTTCGTCAACCGCACCATCACCTTCTGCGGCGAACCCAGCGCCGACAACAAGACCGCGAAGCTGTGGGCGCAAGATGATACCGGCGCGGTAGCGCTGTCTGCAGAAGCGGAGTTTGTCTGATGGCCGGCGGCCCGCTTGAAGGGGTGCGCGTCGTCGACATGACCTCGGTCGTCGTCGGCCCGCTCGCGACACAGATCCTCGCCGATCACGGGGCTGAAGTCATCAAGGTCGAAAGCGGATCCGGCGATCTGGTGCGCAACATGAACGGCAAATCAGTAACGCCGGGCATGGGTGCGAAGTTCCTGCATCTGAACCGCAACAAGCGCTCCATCGTGCTGGATCTGAAAAATCCAGACGGCCACGCGGCACTGCTGAAACTCATCGCGCGTACAGACGTGCTGGTGTGGAATGTGCGGCCGCCGTCGATGGCGCGGCTGAAGCTGTCGTATGAAGACGTGCGCAAGGTTAATCCCGGCATCATCTACTGCGGCATGTTCGGTTTCGGTCAGGACGGACGCTACCGCGACAAGCCGGCCTACGACAGCATCATCCAGGGCTCCGGCGGCATGGCGGCCCTGCATCACCGCGCATTGGGTGAGCCGCGGTACGTGCCGATGGTGGTCGCGGATAAAACGGTCGGACTGATCGCGGTGCAGATGATCTGCATGGCACTGTACCGGAAAGCGAAAACCGGCGAAGGCTGCGCCATCGAGATCCCGATGTTCGAGAACCTGGCAAAGTTCGTGCTCGAGGAACACATGTATCTGAAGACCTTCGACCCGCCGCTGGGTGAGACCGGGGATCCGCGCCTGCTCGATCCGCTGAACAAACCCATTCCGACCCAGGATGGCTGGATCTGCATTTCCGCCAACACCAACAAGCAGGCCTTCGCTTTTTTCGACGCTATTGGCCGTCCGGGACTCAAGACCGATCCGCGCTTCAACACCGTGCAGGCACGCTTCGCCAATGTGGCCGCGTATTTTGACGTGCGCATGAACGGTTTACAAACCCGGCCCACGGCGGAATGGCTGAAAATCTTTGACGAAAACGACGTGCCCGCAATGCCGTATCACACGCTCGACAGCCTGATCGAGGATCCGCACCTCACGGACGTCGGCTTTTTCGAAATGAAGGATCATCCGACGGAGGGCCGCACGCGCAGCATGCGCCTGCCCAACAAATGGTCCTGCGGTACGCGGCAGGGCTGGAGCCCCGCGCCGAAGCTCGGCGAGCAAAGCGTGGAAATCCTGCGCGAGGCCGGGCTGTCGGAGACCGATATACAGAAGTTGATTGCCGACGGCGCGACGCTCGACGGTCGCCCCGGAAAATCCTGAAAGAAATTTTGCTTCAGGCATAATCTGTCGCCTTCACACTTTGGAGATCATCATGCGTTCGAACTTCCGTCACAACCTCGTGACGATGTTGCTGGCTTTAGTCGCGTTCGTTGCAGCCGATCCCGCGTTCGCCCAAGCGGCAACCGCCGAGTTCAAGCCGCAGGTGGGTCAGGCCGGCAAGGATGTGATCTGGGTGCCGACGCCCAAAAGCCTGGTCGAGAAGATGCTGAAAATGGCGGACATTGGTCCGAATGACTATGTGATTGATCTGGGTTCCGGTGACGGTATCACCGTAATCACTGCGGCCAAGCAATTCGGCGTTCGCGCCCTGGGCATCGAATACAACCCGGATATGGTCGAACTGGCCAAACGCAACGCGCAAAAAGAGGGTGTCGGAGAGCGCGCCGAATTCGTCCGCGGCGACATTTTCACGACCGACTTCAGCAAAGCCACGATCCTGACCATGTACCTCCTGCCGTACCTGAACATGAAGCTGCGACCGACGATCCTCAACATGAAACCGGGCACGCGCGTGGTCGCCCATGCATTCACGATGGAAGACTGGTCACCCGATCAGACCGACTCGGCCGAAGGCCGCACCGCATACCTGTGGATCGTCCCGGCAAAAGTCGAAGGCCGGTGGAAAATCGGGTCGGGCGAAATCGAACTCAAGCAGAAGTTCCAGACCTTCGAAGGCACCTACCGCAATGGCGACACCACTTACCGCCTGACGCACACCAATCTGCGCGGAGACCAGATCACTTTCACTGCCGGTGCCGCCACCTACACCGGGCGTGTTACCGGCTCAACCATGCAGGGGACCATGCGGTCAAAACCCGACGCCCAGGCTGTGGCGTGGACCGGAACGCTGTTTAAACCGCAATAATCAATGCTGCGGCTTCACCGGGTGCGTATCCAGACTAACGGGCTGTAGCACCCGGTACACCGGCACTTCACTGGCCGCCGCTGCGGTCGGCGGCGAACCTTTTTTATCCACCGGAATAACGCCGAAGGACACAAAGCTGCTGGGTGATTCCGGTTCCAGCGCAACCACCACCACACTGGCATTGGGTTGCGCCATCGGAACCACATAACTGCCTGCCGCAAAGCGGACTTTTTTCGGCACCACCTCCGTGGTCACCCGGCTGGTGATACGCCCCTCGATATAAGTGCTGCTCGCCCGGCGGTCGGTGACCTGATAACTCTCAACCTCCAGTTCCACCGGCTTGTTCAACCGCTGCACGTCGATCCCCGATCGCATCAGGCGATAGGCCACGTCGTGAAACACCGGCGGCAATACATAGGCGTAAGGCCGGGCACGCTTGATTTCCGGCGCCGCATGCAACGAGTCCGACCAGTCGACTTCGATTTCCTTCAGCGCGCCGCTTAGCGGATCCAGCATCACCAGCTTCTGCTTGATGACCGGATTTTTCACAGTGACGGCGACCAGGTCCTGAGCCTGCGGATCACGGCCACGGCGGACGATGTCGGCGCGAGCCGCATCCACGGTATCGATTAGTTGCCGTGCATTGGCCGCCGCCGTGTTGAGCAGGCTGGTAATAGCCACAATATGCGTGTGCACGCGCCGGGCAAAACCCTCCCGGCCGATGCCCACGCCACGGCTTTCCACAAGGAATGAGACTGCATTCTGCAGGCCGGCAAAATTTCGCCCGATGTCCGGTGTAGTGCCTCCCATGGACACCAGCAAATTCTTCAAATTGTAGCTGGTGGTGTAATACCAGAAATGCGTATATCCGGCCCGCTCCACATCGCTGCGCATGGCGCTGAGAAATTTCTGATCCGCGAGTGCCGTCAGCGTGGGATGCACATTGGGGTTGGTCGCGTACTGAACCATCAGGTCATACGACTGCAGCGTGCCGAACTTTTCGATCCAGCGATTGGCTACGCTGAACTCATGTGCGTCGATGAACATGTGCGGGCCGTATTCCTCGACCACACGATGCAACGCGAGCGTTTCCGGCAGATCCACCTTGACGTGATCGCGGTTGATGTCGACGGTGCTGTAGGGCGAGCGCCGGAAATAATACGCGCCGTCCGGATTCGAATGCGGCACGATGACAACGGTCAACTGGTCCAGCAGCGGCCGCAGGCTTCCGGTCGCCAGTTCTTTGGCCAGCACCAGCATGGCCTCGCCGCCGGCCGGCTCGTTGCCATGCTGCAAACCGGCCATCACCACGACGGGACGTCCGAGGCGACGCAGATCAGCCGGACCCTTGCTGTCGGATGCTGACAACACCAGCGCGGGAATGGCGCGACCCTCCTGTGACGCGCCGATCATTCGCACCTGCACCACATTGCTACGGCGCTGCAAATCCTCGACAAACGCCATCATTTCCTCGTGCGAGGTGAAATCCTGCCGCCCCGGTTTAAATCCCGGCGTGTCGTAGACCACCAGCGGATCGGGATAGCGCTGACGCACGTCGGCGCTTTGCTTGTAGGCCCGCTCAGCAGAAAACTGCGCACTTGCCGGTGGTGCCAGCAACGCGGCAAGCACCGACAGGGATATAAGTGCCGCAAGGAATCGATGAGCTGTTTTCAGCATGTCCGCTCCATTATTTATTCTGGAAATCATCCCGCTACATTAACGCATTCCTCTAAACGACGGATATCAGGCATCGCACCTGCCGGAGATATAATTACCAAATAACTTCAGAGTCGCACAGAATTACTCAAGGAAATCAGAATGCCCGAACTAAACCAACACGCGGTCATCATCGGTGGCGGCATCATGGGCGGTGACATCGCCACCCTGTTCGCCGCCCGCGGCTGGACGGTACACGTCATGAGCCCTTCTGCTAAAACCCGCGATGCACTGCCGGCCCGCATTGCAACAGGCCTGGCCAAACTGGGCGCGCCCGCCAGCCATGCCGCTGCAGTGCATGGTTATGCGGAACTCAAGGCCGTGCCGTGGGCCGATGTCGACATTGTCGTCGAAGCAGCGCTTGAAGACCTGGCCCTGAAGCAAAAACTGTTTGCACAAGTCGAGTCATTCGCCCGGCCGGAGATTCCGCTGGTCAGCAATACCTCCAATTTTCCCATCGGCGATATCGCCAAAGGCCTCAAGCATCCGGCGCGCGTGGCCGGCCTGCATTTTTTCATGCCCGCGCATCTGGTGCCGCTGGTCGAGGTCGTCAGCTCGCCGGTGACAGCACCGAAGATCGCCGAAGATCTGGTGCAATTACTGAAGGATCTGCAAAAAGCGCCGATCTGGGTCAAGAAAGATGTGCCCGGCTTTGTCGGCAACCGCCTGCAGCACGCGATGATGCGCGAGGCACTTTACCTGATTGCGGATGGCGTAACCGATGCTGAAGGGATAGATACTGCCGTGCGTTACGGGTTCGGCTTCCGCTTCATCGCCTGCGGGCCGATGATGCAAAAAGAAATGTCGGGCTGGGATACCCACGACCTGGTCGCCAGCGCGCTGTATCCACACCTGCACGCCGAGAAGAAACCTCCGCAATGGCTCAAAGACCTGGTCGCCAAGGGCCGCACCGGCATGAAAGCCAAAGCCGGAATGTGGGACTGGGATGAAGGCAAAGTCAAAAAAGAAAAAGCCCGTATTGAACGTGCGCTGCAGGCGGCATTCAAGATTCTACAAGCGGACGATGAATGAGGCCCGTCCCACAATGAATGCAGCCTCCAGCGGGATCACGCGCCTGCGCAGGATATTGCTTTCGAAACCCGCGCTGATAGCGGGAGCCCTGCTGATCATTTATACGATCAGCGGATTCCTGCTTGCACCCTGGCTGGTGCAGCAGCAATTCCCCAAAATCGTGGAGCAACAGCTCGGCGGACAGGGATCGATCGCCGCCGTACGCATCAACCCTTTCCTGCTGACATTTGAGGCTACCGGTCTTTCCATCGCAGAAAAAGAGACAATGCCCGCGTTGCAGGTGGCCCGGATATTCGTCGATTTAGAGACCAGCAGCCTGCTGCGCTGGGCATGGACGTTCCGGGAAATCCGCATTGAGCAACCGGTGGTCTATGCGGATCTTGATGCCAGCGAAAGCCTGAACTTTTTGAGGTTGCTCGCACCGTTGCTGCAAACTACACCCGAGCGATCGAAAAGCGATGCGCCACCACGCCTGTTGCTGCAGCACCTTGCCATTGCCGGGGGCGTATTCGGATTCACAGATCACACGCTGACGCCCGCCGCAAAAACGCAAATCAACCCGATCGACTTCGAAATTCACGATGTATCGACATTGCCTGATCATCGTGGCGAACACCAACTCAACGCCCGCCTGCCGGGCGGCGGTAACCTGCAGTGGCAGGGCAGCTTGTCGCTGTCACCAATCGAATCCACCGGCATGATTGCGCTGAAAGATGCGCGGCTTTCGACGCCCTGGAAATTCGTCCGTGACCACCTGACCATTTCAGAACCGCAAGGCACCTACAACTTCCGTGTGCGTTATCGTCTAGGCTACTCTGACGGCGCCCTTAAACTGGAAACAGACGACCTCGCCTTCGGCTTGAAAGATGTTGTCATCGCCCAGCAGCAAGGGGGCGCCTTACTGGGCAAGCTGGCCGCGGTCGATTTGAAAGGCGGCAGCTTCAATTTGGCGCGGCGCAGCCTGGTCTTCAAGGACGTACACGTGGCCGACGGCGCGCTCAATGTAGTCCTCGACGAGGACAGCGTACCGGACTGGGCGAAGCTGGTCCTTAGCAGTCCATCCAGCGCCAAGCCAGCCGCCGTCAATGAGGCACTCACTACGGATGCAGACAAGGCGGTTGCCCCGTGGGAAATATCGCTGCCCCAAATCAACGTCGAATCGCTGGCTCTTTCCATCACAGATTACAGCCGTGCCAAGCCGCTGCGCATATTGTCCGCCAAGTCGGTAGCTACCCTCGGTATAGCTGTTGCGGTTGGAAAGCAGATGCAGGTTGTCGTTGACAAGGGTGCTCTCAGCTTGGAGAACATCCGCATCACGACAGTCGAAGAAAAGCAACCACCGGTTACTCTGGATTCAGCCGAGATCAACGGTATTTCAGTGAATTTGCAGGAGAGGACACTCCGCGCCGAGCTGGCGCGGCTCACGGGAGGACGCACGTGGGTCAGGCGCGACGCTGCCGGAGATCTGCAGCTGGTCAGCATGCTTGCTCCGCGCAAGGTTGAGTTGGTTAAGGAACTGCAAAAGAAAGGGTTCAGCATTGCCCTGGACCGGGCCGAGATCGCCGGATATGCCGTGGCGTTGACAGATGAGTCTTTCCAGCCGGCTATACGCTACGACCTTGAGCAGCTCAACGCCACGGCTTCGAAAATTGCGTTTCCTCCAACAAACCCCAGTTCCTTCGAGATGTCGCTGCGCGTCAAGCAAGGCGGTTCGATCAAGGCCAAGGGCACGCTGGATTTGCGGCAACCGGGTGCAGACGTACGTTTCGAGGTGGCCGATGTCGAACTCACGCCGCTCGACGCCATAATCAAGCGGGAAACCACACTGACCCTTTCCTCAGGAAAGGCCGGCGCCAGCGGGCGCGTAATTCTCGATGCCAAGAGCGCGCCGGCGTCAATCCGCTATACCGGTACCGCTACCGTCACCAATCTCGATATCCTAAGTTCCGGCAGCGACAAACGGCTGGTTGGCTGGAAACGCCTGATTGCGACCGAAATCAATTTCTCTTCGGCGGATAACCGGCTTGCCATAGCGAACGTGGGCATTACTGAACCGTACGCCAGGCTCATCGTCAACAAGGATCGCTCGACCAATCTTGCCGACATCAAGCGTGCCGCTCCGGGAAAAGCCAGTGCTGTCGCGCCAGCGGTGGCACCCGCCGCACCAGCGTCTTCTAATACTCCTACCGCTGGCAAATCTGCCGTTAGTGTAGCGCGCGTCAGCATCGAGAATGGCTCTATGGACTTTGCCGATTTCAGTCTGGTGCTGCCGTTCGAGGCCTACATCCAGGCCTTGGGTGGTTCGGTCAATGGCCTTTCATCAGCAGCTGATTCCCGGGCCACCTTGAAACTCGAGGGCCGTATCGCTGAATACGGCCTGGCACGCGCGGAAGGCGGCATTCAACCGTTTGCACCCAAAAAGTTCACGGATATCGGGGTGGTCTTTCGTAATGTTGAGATGTCGCGCTTGAGCCCCTATACCGCCACCTTCGCCGGCCGCAAGATCGACTCCGGCAGAATGTCGCTCGACCTGCAATATAAGATCGAAAACAGCAGCCTGGCGGGGGAAAACAAGGTACTACTGGACAAGCTCACGTTGGGCGAGCGCGTCGAAAGTCCGACAGCCGCCAACCTGCCGCTGGACCTGGCAATCGCACTGCTGACTGACAGCAACGGCAAAATCGACCTTGAGTTGCCGGTATCGGGCAATGTCGATGCGCCGGAGTTCAGCTACGGTAGTGTCGTCTGGCAGGCTATAACCACCGTCATCTCGAACATCGTCACTGCACCTTTCCGCGCGCTGGGTGCCGTGTTCGGCGCAAACGCTGAAACCCTGGGTGAGATCGTATTTGACCCGGGCAGTGCACGCATCCTGCCTACCGAATACGAAAAGCTGCAGCGCGTCGCCGAAGGACTGCAAAAACGTCCACAACTCAAGCTGACAGTGCAGGGCGTGTACCACACGGAAAGCGATGGTCACGCACTGCGCACTACCGCTGTGCGCGCCGATCTCGCGGCGCGAGAAGGTCTGAAGCTTGCCGCGGGGGAAGAGCCGGGAGCCGTGGCTTTCGACAGCGCAAAAACCCAGCGCGCAATCGAAAACATGCTGAGCGCGCGCGCCGGCGGCGACGCACTTGTGCAGTTTGTCGAGACATTCCGCAAAACCGCGGGACACGAAGCTAACCGAGTAAGTCCGGTACTGGCTGCCATGAATCGCGGTGCAGGCGACCGCGAACTCTACGTGGCCATGTACCAGCGGTTGATCGAACTGCAGCCGCTGCCGGCCCCGGCGCTGTCCGACCTTGCTACGGCACGCACAGAAGCAATCACCGGGGCATTTACCAATCTCCTGAAAGTGGATCCCGCGCGGGTGGACCGGAAAGCAATTGAAGCAGTGGATGAGAGGGCCAAGAATGGCGTGCCGGCGAAACTGTCGTTTGCGCCCATGAAGTAAACGCGCGTTCAGTCTGATTTGCAGTCCACCTGCTGCGGCAAGGTACGCAACGGCGTCCGCAATGCCAGTAGCAGGGCCTTGGTCATCCGTACGCGGTCAAAGCGCAACATCGCCGGCATGACCGGCGCGATATGATCGATTCCAGACACCTGCACGAAATCCATACCTGGCAGCACCGCTGCACCCAGCGGAACCAGTCCATCGTTGCGTATCCCGTCGCGCCACATCAGCTCGTGCGGGATTTCAAGAGTGGTCTTCGCGTGTATTCCTGACGGACTGTCGAGCGCACTGGCAAACGCGATGGACGGCACTGCCCCCACAACCGCGTCAATCGCAGCCTTGTTAGCGCGGTAATAGGTATGCGCTGCAGTGGTGGTCAGGCCCTGCGCGGATTCCCTGGTGCCGCCGAGCAGACGGAGGACGGCGTTCGCAAACAGCGGATCAAGGCGAGCGTCATCAAGCAACAGGTCAGCCACCGGGGAACCAAAAAAAGCACCCTGCAACGAAATCCACCCGATGACTTTCCTGCGCAGTGCGGGCTCGGTCCGCAGCGCGTCGAGTACGTCAACCGAGCCCTTGCTGTGTGAAATCACAATCACCGGCCGGGTCGATGTGCGGATTGCAGCGGCAATGATCGGCGCGTTGACTGCCGTGCTTTGCCTGGATCTGACCGCAACCTTCTGGTGATCAACCCCGGTCGCGGTCAGCCAACGCATCTGATCAGCGAAGTACGCCGGGTCAAGATCACTGAAATAACCCGGCACAAGCAGCACCCGGTACCGGCGCAGTGCAGCCACGTGCGCCGCACTGAATGCGCAGTTACTGCGAAAAGCGGCGAGATAGTCGTGCGTCAGATCAACACCGCCTGTGGGGCGCGCCATACCTGATGTGAGCATCGCCAACGCCGCAACTAAAACCATCAGCAAAGTTCGCATGAGTCTCATCGCCAGGTAGGTTAAACACAAATGCGGCGGACGACAGCAAAACCCGAGGATTAACGGGGCTTAAGCGCTTGTCTGGAAAGTGCGTTGGTGGCCGGGGACGGAATTGAACCGCCGACACAAGGATTTTCAGTCCTCTGCTCTACCAACTGAGCTACCCGGCCCCGTGTTACGCGGTGCTGCGGAAACTTCGGGGAGTATTGAATTCGCCCGCCGGCAGGGCCGGACGAAAGGGCGCTATTTAAACCTTAAAACCATTTTGCGTCAAGGTAATACGGGTGATCCGCAGGTGAATCCCCGAGCGAAAACCGAAGTAATCATCACACCAAAAAGAAACCCCGCCTGAGCGGGGTTTCTGGTGCATCCAATCTCTGAAGGAGGGAGGGTTCGGGAGGGAACGTGAGTTCCCTCCTGCTCGTCCAGCCTTCGGATATGCAATTCGCGTTCGCGAATTACATATCCATACCACCCATGCCACCCATGCCGCCCATGCCACCACCGTGGCCATGACCAGCGTGGCTGTCTTCCTTGGCCGATTCGGCCACCATTGCATCGGTGGTCAGGATCAGGCCGGCGATCGAAGCCGCGTTCTGCAGTGCAGTGCGCGTGACTTTGGTCGGATCCAGACGCCCATTTCCACCAGGTCGCCATACTCGCCGGTCGCCGCGTTGTAGCCGACGTTACCTTTGCTTTCGACAACCTTGTTCACCACCACCGAGGGCTCATCACCCGCGTTGGCAGCGATCTGGCGCAGCGGCTCTTCCACGGCACGCATGACGATCTTGATACCGGCGTCCTGGTCGTGGTTGTCGCCCTTCAGCTTGCCGAGGCCGCTGCGCGCACGAATCAGTGCTACGCCGCCGCCGGCGACGATGCCTTCTTCGACCGCAGCGCGGGTCGCGTGCAGCGCGTCTTCAACACGGGCCTTCTTCTCTTTCATTTCGAGCTCGGTTGCGGCGCCGACTTTGACCAGCGCAACACCGCCCGCCAGTTTGGCGACGCGTTCCTGCAGCTTCTCTTTGTCGTAGTCGCTGGTGGCTTCTTCGATCTGGGCACGGATCTGCTTGACGCGCGCTTCGATTGATTTCTGGTCACCATTGCCGTCGATGATCGTGGTTTCTTCCTTGCCGATTTCGATACGTTTGGCCTGGCCCAGATCATTCAGCGTGACTTTCTCCAGTGACAGGCCGACTTCCTCGGCAATCACCGTGCCGCCCGTGAGGATGGCGATGTCTTCCAGCATGGCTTTGCGACGGTCGCCGAAGCCCGGGGCCTTGACGGCGCAGGTCTTCAGGATGCCACGGATGTTGTTGACGACCAGAGTCGCCAGCGCTTCGCCTTCGACTTCTTCGGCGATGATCAGCAGCGGCTTGCCTGCCTTGGCCACTTGCTCCAGCACCGGCAGCAGATCACGAATGTTCGAGATCTTCTTGTCGTGCAGCAGCACGTAAGGGCTTTCCAGCGCAGCCATCTGCTTGTCGGCGTTGTTGATAAAGTACGGCGACAGATAGCCGCGGTCAAACTGCATGCCTTCAACAACTTCCAGTTCGCTTTCGAGACCCGAACCGTCTTCAACGGTGATCACGCCTTCCTTGCCAACCTTGTCCATCGCATCAGCAATGATCTTGCCGATGGTGTCGTCGGCATTCGCCGAAATCGAGCCGACCTGGGCGATTTCCTTGGTGGTGGTGCACGGCTTGGACAGTTTTTTCAGTTCGGCGACGATCGACGTGACGGCTTTGTCGATACCGCGCTTCAGGTCCATCGGGTTCATCCCGGCGGCAACGTACTTCATGCCTTCCTGAACAATCGACTGCGCCAGCACGGTGGCGGTGGTGGTGCCGTCACCGGCGGTGTCCGAAGTCTTGGAAGCGACTTCCTTCACCATCTGCGCGCCCATGTTTTCAAACTTGTCCTTGAGCTCGATTTCCTTCGCGACCGACACGCCGTCTTTGGTGACGGTGGGGGCGCCGAAGCTGCGCTCAAGCACTACATTGCGGCCCTTGGGGCCGAGGGTTACTTTGACCGCGTCGGCCAGTACATTGACGCCGGCGACAATCTTGTGCCGGGCATGCTCGTGAAACTTGACGTCTTTTGCTGCCATGTTGGAATCTCCTGAATATGCTTTGTGGGTTACTCGATGACGCCCATGATGTCTTCTTCGCGCATCACCAGCAGCTCATCACCTTCGACTTTGACGGTCTGGCCGGAATATTTTCCGAAGAGCACGCGGTCTCCGACTTTGACGTCGAGCGGTGTCACTTTGCCATCGTCGTTTTTCTTGCCTTTACCTACGGCCTTTACTTCACCCTGATCCGGCTTTTCGGCGGCGGTGTCAGGAATCACGATTCCGGAAGCAGTCTTGCGCTCTTCTTCCAGCCGCTTCACGATAATGCGGTCGTGCAACGGGCGAATTTTCATGGGTGAATCTCCTCAAAAGATCAGTTAAAAATCGGGTAAACCGCGAGCGAGTTTGTTAGCACTCAACTCCAGCGAGTGCTAATTATGGGGGCGTACGGGGAAGAATTCAAGAGGGGCCCTGCTTGGGCCCGCCATTGACGTGAGTACTCGCTTACAGAAAAATACTAATTAAAACAATTAGTTATAAATTTTCCTGCGGGCGAACCACCGGCAGCGCACGGTGCGTCGGTATGCCAAAGCGATACACGGTTTTGCGTTTTCCGGCACAAACGGGAACCACCGGCGCGTGTGGGCAGGGAGGCGCGCGCCGCCCCTCCGCGGACAACGTGGCGTCGTCCGCGAACTCCTTCCAGATACCGCCGCGCACCGGCCGGAAGGCCCACATCAGATAGCCGCGCGCGGCCGCCAGCTCCACCAGATCGTCAGCGTCGGGCGCATCGGAAACAGCCACCTGACTGCCGTTCACGCTGTATGGATAAGCGCCAAACGCCTGCAGGCATTCCAGCGCCTCCTTTGAATCTGCGCCGGGCCGCAGGCAGCCCGGGTGTTCTGCCCGCGCGACATCCCACGCTCCCAATTCCCAAGCGGCATCCATCGCCGCACAATCCACCGCAATCAAATCGCTCCAGCGTTCGTTCAGTTGCAGCGACGAACTGGGCACCGATGCGTAAGACACGGCCTCCGCCTCTTCGAGGTCGGCCAGCTTTTGCTTGATGAACCCGTGCCAGTGCAATGTCAGGATCACCGGTGTATCAGGACAGGGAACGGCGGCGAGGGTAATGCCCACCAGCGGCAGGCCCGTGGCCGATATCTGATCTTCGATGCGCTCGAGAATCTGCATTTAAAACATCTCCTGTAGTGTGCTGTTAAACTGCAACAACAACTGCCGAAAACATTCACAGCAAATTCGGTGCCACCGTGCGGCGCCGACTCCAAACATCGCCCATCCATGCCGCTCTTATTGCGTAACGTCCTGAATAAGCGCAGGTTGAATGTCGGGAAGTATTCATTAGAGCTGCCGCGAAATGCAAACTAGCACTCGCAACACTGTGCTGCTAGAACGCAGCCGCACTGCGGTATGGCATCCGTGCACACAAATGAAGCAGCATGAAACGCTGCCCATCGTCCCCATCGCGCGCGCGCAGGGCTGCTGGCTGTACGATTTCGATGGCAGTCGGTATCTCGACGCGGTGAGCTCATGGTGGGTCAACCTGTTCGGCCACGCCGAGCCGCGTATCAATGCCGCGCTGACCGATCAGCTGCAACAGCTTGAGCATGTGATGCTCGCGGGCTTCACCCATGAGCCGGTGGTGCAACTGTCGGAACGGCTGTCGGCATTGACCGGCGGCGCTCTGGGACATTGCTTCTACGGCAGTGACGGCGCCTCAGCCACCGAGATCGCGCTGAAAATGAGTTTTCATTACTGGCGCAACAGCGGGCAGCCGGACAAAACGGAATTCATCAGTCTGGCCGGCAGCTATCACGGCGAAACGCTGGGCGCACTGTCCGTTACTGACGTTGCGCTGTTCAAAGACACTTATGCGCCGCTGTTACGCCGCAGCACGCCAATGCCCAGCCCCGACTGGCGGCAGGCCGACGCCGGCGCGTCACCGCGAGACCACGCATTGCACTGCGCCCGCGCGCTGGAGCGGCATCTCGAACAGCACCATACGCAAACCGCGGCGTTGATCATTGAACCGCTGGTTCAGGGCGCGGCCGGTATGGCGATGTACGATCCCGAATACCTGCGCCAGGCACGCGCACTGTGCGATCGTTATAGCGTGCACCTGATTGCCGATGAAATCATGACCGGTTTCGGCCGCACCGGCACCTTCTTTGCGCATGAGCAGGCCGGGATTACACCGGACTTCCTGTGTCTGTCCAAGGGCATTACCGGCGGCTACCTGCCGTTGTCGGCTGTTCTGACACGCGACCGGGTGTATGAAGCCTTTTACGACGATGCGGTCACGCGCGGCTTTCTTCACTCCCACTCCTATACCGGCAACGCGCTGGCCTGCCGCGCAGCCCTGGCCACGCTGGACATCTTCGAGCAGGATGATGTCATCGTCGCCAATCGCGCGACGGCGCAACGCATCACCGCGGCAACACAGGCGCTGGCCGCGCATCGACGGGTGCGCGATTTCCGTTGCACCGGCATGATCTGGGCGTTTGAGGTCACCGACGCAGATGCGACGTTCGGCCGGCGTTTCTTCGAAGCCGCGCTGGCGCGCGAGCTGCTGCTGCGGCCGATTGGCAACACCATTTACTTCATGCCGCCGTATGTAATCAGCAACGCTGAGGTCGCGTTGCTGGCCACGCGCACACTCGAAGCATTGGAGGCAACAAAATGAAACTGACCTTCCTCGGCGCCGCCGGCGAAGTCACCGGATCCAGCTTCCTGCTTGAAGCAGACGGCATGCGCCTGCTCGTCGACTGCGGCATGTTCCAGGGCGGTCGCGAAGCCGACGGCAAGAACCGCGCGCGCTTCGCCTTCGATCCGGCAACGCTCGATTGCGTACTGCTGACCCACGCGCATATCGACCACTCCGGCCTGTTGCCGCGGCTGGTTGCGCAGGGATTTACAGGTCCCGTGTACACCACCTCCGCCACCTGCGATCTGCTCGAAGTGATGCTGACGGATTCTGCGCATATCCAGGAACGTGAACTCGAGTGGAAACGCAAGGCAAAGGCGCGCGGCGGTGACAAGCCGCCGCTTTACACGATGGCGCAGGTACAGCGTACGCTGCGCCAGTTGAAGCCGGTCGAGTATGGTGCTGAGGTTCACCCCCACTCCCGCGCGCGGTGTGTGTTCCGCGATGCCGGTCATATCATCGGCGCGGCCATCATCGAGTTGTGGGTGACCGAAGGCAAACACACGCGCAAACTGGTGTTCTCCGGCGATATCGGTCAGCCAAGCCGGCCGCTGGTTCGGGACCCGGCGGCCATCATCGAAGCCGATGTGCTGGTGGTCGAGTCCACTTATGGCAACCGCCTGCACAAATCTCTGGAGGACACACTGGCGGAACTGGAACACGCGGTCACCCACACGCTGGTACGCAAAAAGGGCAACATCATCGTGCCGGCTTTCGCCGTCGGCCGCACCCAGGAAATCCTGTACCTGCTGGTGGACCTGTACCGGCAGGGGCGGTTGCCCAAGATGGACATTTACGTCGATTCACCGATGGCGACGAAGGTCACCCAGCTGACCGCCAAGCACTGGGGGCTGCTCGACAAGGAGGCGGCGGCGTTACTGCAGTCGCTGAAAAGCGGCCGAGGCCAGCCGCGCATTCATTTTGTCGAGGATGTGCTCGAGTCCACGAGTCTGCAGCGCATCAAGAGCGGCGCCGTGATCGTGTCCGCCAGCGGCATGTGCAACGCGGGCCGGATCAAACATCACCTGCGCCACAACCTGGGGCGCAGGGACTGCAGCATACTGATAGTCGGGTTTCAGGCCGCAGGCACACTGGGGCGACGCATCGTCGACGGCGCGCGCAACGTGCGCATTTTCGGCATCCCGATACCGGTCAAAGCCGATGTCTATACCATCGGCGGGCTGTCGGCCCATGCTGACCAGGCCGCACTGCTCGACTGGCTGAAGCATTTCAAAAAGCCGCCGCAGCGCCCCTTCGTCGTGCACGGCGAACAGGACACCGCGGAAATCTTTGCTGCCACCATCCACCGGAAACTCGGCTGGAGCGGTGTCGACACACCTGCGCGGCACAGCGCCGTCATCCTCTGAAGTCAACCGTATTGATTGCCGAACGTCTGATGATCATGCCCCTGATCCGCACGATGACGCTGGTTCTGCTGATGCTGTTGCCGCCAGTCGCCACAGCACAGATCACATCTCTGCCGGAACCGGTGGCGCGCGCGCTGATCCAGGCGGGCATCCCCGAGTCTGCGGTGGGAATCTACGTGCATGAAATCGGCGCGGAACAGCCTGTCGTCGCGGTCGGCGCCGACCGCCCGCTGAATCCGGCATCAAGCATGAAGCTGGTGACCACCTATGCCGCCCTTGATCTGCTGGGGCCGGCCTATTTCTGGAACACGGAAATGTCCGCCGACGGTACGATCGCGCAGGACGTACTCAACGGCAATCTGTATCTGAAGGGCGGCGGCGATCCGAAGCTGACGCTGGAAAATTTCTGGCTGATGCTGCGCAACCTGCGTGCACGCGGTGTGCGTGAAATCCGCGGTGACCTGATCCTCGACCGGCGTTTGTTTGCTGAGGAAAACCATAACCCCGCCGGCTTTGACGAACAGCCGACGCGCCCCTACAACACCGTGCCCGACGCGCTGCTGGTGAACTTCAAGGCGGTGACGCTGCAGTTCGTGCCGGACGCGGCCGCGCGCACGGTGCGCATCATCGCCGAGCCGCCGCTGCCGCAGGCGCAGGTCATCAACAACCTGAAGTTCAGCGAAGGCGCCTGCGGCGACTGGCTGGGCCGCGCCAAAGCCGATACCCAAAGCAACACCGACAGCGCACGGCTCGCTTTCAGCGGCACGTACGCCCTCGACTGCGGCGAGCAGCAGCGCAGCTACAGCGTGCTCGGCCAC